>DASSGI010000204.1:0-12368 GCA_035857655.1 Casimicrobiaceae bacterium
TCGTCGGCGCCATGGCGACGGGGCTGTTCATTGCAGCCGGATCGGTCGTCGCAGCGAACACGCCGGTCACGTTTCAACTGAACTGGATGGCGGGCGGTCCCAACGCCGGCTTCGCGGCGGCGCTCGCGGAAGGCTATTACAAGGACGCCGGCCTCGACGTGACGATCGTGCAGGGCAACGGCTCGGGCAATACCGCGCAGCTCGTCGCGAACGGCCGCGCGCAGCTCGCTTACGCCGACGCCGTAGCGGTCAGCCAGCTGATCGCGAAGGGCGCGCCGATGAAAGTGGTGTCGACGATCTACCAGTCGAACCCGAACGCCGTGATGTCGCTGAAGAAGACCGGCATCAAGTCCGTCGGCGACCTGAAGGGGAAGAAGGTCGGCGTGCCGTCGGGCTCGTCGCAGACGACGATGCTCCCGCTCCTTCTCAAGTCGAACAACTTGAAGGAATCCGAAGTCAACATGATCGACATGCCGGTCGCCTCGATGGTACCGGCGCTCCTGCAGGGGCAGGTCGACGCCGTGCTGGGCTCGATCGACGCGTACCAGATCCAGGCCGAGTCGCAGGGCGCGCAGCTCGACGTCTATCGCTTCGCCGACCACGGCGTGCCGACGGTGAGCACGTCGATCTTCGCGAGCAACGATTACTTGAAGAGCAATCCGGATGTCGTCAAGAAGTTCATCGCGGCGAGCCTCAAGGGCTGGAGCTTCGCGCTCGATCATCCGGACAAGGCGATCAAGGACCTGAAGACCGTGTTCCCCGAAGTGAACGAAAAGCTCGCCACCGCCGAGCTCGCCGCGATCACGCCACTCTTTTGCAGCGGCGGCGCCAAATACGTCGGCAAGGCCGAAGACTCGCTGTGGACGAAGTCGCAGGATTTGCTTTCCGAAGTGAAGCTCCTTCCCGCGGGCCAGGATCCAAAGACGTACTACACGAACGACTACCTGCCCGCGCCATCGACGATGCGCGCGTGCAAATAGCGAGATCGCAGCGGAATGAGAGGCGACCGATGAGCAACGCGAAGCGTACCGGTTACACGTACGCCGACCTGCGCGTCGGGATGTCGTTCCGCAGTCCGGGAAGGACGATCACCGATGCGGACCTCGTCGCCTTCGCGGGGCTTACCGGCGACTATTCCGAGCTTCACACGAGCGACGTGTACGCGCGGGCGAGCCAGTTCGGGCGCCGCGTTGCGCACGGAATGCTCGGCCTCGCGTACGCGCACGGCCTCATGTGGGCGCGCACCGGCGAGCTTCGCGAGACGGCGATCGCCTTCCTCGGCATCGACGACTGGAAGTTCACCGGTCCGATCTTCGTCGGCGATACGATCTTCGTGAACTACCGGATCGCGGAGCTTCGCGACAGCAAGTCGAAGCCCGCGCAGGCGATCGCGATCTTCGACGTCGAAGTCGTCACGCAGGACGATCGCGTCGTCCAGCGCGGGCGCAAGGCGCTGCTCGTCTCGAAGGTGCCGCTCAGCGCGGTGGAGGCATCGAAGTGACCGGCGCGCGCGACGCCGGCAGAAGCGGTGTGCCGATACGGATCAGCCGCGTGGCGAAGACGTTCGGCGAAGACTCCGACAAGCCGTTCCAGGCGTTGAAGGAGGTGAGCGTCGACATCGACGCCGGCGAGTTCGTCTCGGTCGTCGGCCCGTCGGGCTGCGGCAAGAGCACGCTGATGCTGATGGTTGCGGGGTTGCTCGCGCGCAGCCGGGGTGACATCGCCATCGGCGGCAGATCCGTCACGAAGCCGATCACCGAGGTCGGCATCGCGTTCCAGGATCACCTGTTGCTCGACTTTCGGACGGCGTTCGAGAACGTGATGCTGCACGCCGACATCCGCGGGCTTCCGCGGAAACAGGTCGAGACGAGGGCGCAGGAGCTCTTCGCGCAGCTTCGGCTGACTGCCGCGATGGAGAAGTATCCGTGGCAGCTCTCGGGAGGCATGCGCCAGCGCGTCTCGCTGATTCGCACGCTCGTCCACGATCCGCCGCTCCTGCTGATGGACGAGCCCTTCGGCGCGCTCGATGCGCTGACGCGCTTGCAGGTGCGGATGGACCTCGAAGCGCTCTGGCTGCGTCGGCGTCCGACGGTGCTCTTCATCACGCACAGCGTCGAGGAGGCGGTGGGCCTGTCCGACCGGATTCTCGTGATGGGACCGAGTCCCGGCGAGGTCGTCGAAGAGATTCGCGTCGAGCTGCCGCGGCCGCGTCCGATCGTGCTTGGCGACGTCCAGGAATTCGCCGGGTACGTCGATCGCATCCACCGGCACTTCGAGCGCCTCGGCGTTCTCCATGGCGTCGACACACCGGCCCTTGCGACAGCGCGGGAGGAGCCGTGAGCGATTCAGCGGCGGGCGTTCGCCTGCAGATCGTAGGCCGCGTCGCGGAGATCGCGCTCGCGAACGGACCGTTGAACCTGGTCACGAAGGATCTGCTGCGGGCGTTCAACGCGGCGCTCGGCGAGGTCACCGCCAATGCGGAAATTCGCTGCGTCATCGTGCACGGCGGCGAGGCGCGCGCGTTTTGCGCAGGCAGCGATATCCACGAGTTCGCGCATCTTCGTCAGGACGCGAGCGAGCAGAAGATCCTGTTCGAGGACATGGTGCTGCGTACGCTCGCCCGCGTTCCGGTGCCGACGATCGCCGCGATCGACGGACCGGCAGTCGGCGGCGGTCTCGAGATAGCGCTCGCCTGCGATCTTCGCGTGTGTCGGAACGGCGTTGCGCTAGGACTCACCGAGTCGCGGCTCGGAGGCCTTGCCGGCAACGGCGCGGTGCGCCTCGCGCGATTGATCGGCCCCGCCCGGGCGAAGGAGCTGCTCTTCACCGGCGAGACGATCGCCACCGACAAGGCGCTTCTCTGGGGCATCGTCAATGTCGTCGTCGACGAGGGAAGCGCGCTCGACGGCGCGCGCCGTCTCGCGGCGACGATCGCGAAGCGCGGGCCGCTGTCGAACCGCTTCGCAAAGGCGCTGGTCGACGCCGCGCAGGATTTGCCGGGCGATGCTGCGCTTTCGATGTCGACGGTCTTGCAGCAGAAGATCTTCGACAGCAGCGATCTGCGCGAAGGCATGACCGCGTTCTTCGCGAAGCGCGAGCCCGAGTTCTCCGGACAATGACGAGCACATCCGCATTCGAGATCGACGCGCGCGCCGGAACGGCGCTGCTGGGCGAGGCTGCCGTGCTCGTCTGGAACGACGTCGCCGACGAGGGCCGTGCGCAGTTCTACGAATGGCACGACAAGGAGCACGTCCCCGAGCGCCTCGCGATTCCGGGCTTCCGGCGCGGCCGGCGCTTTGCCAGGTCGCACCATTCGCCGGAATGGCTGACGATGTACGAAGCCGACGGTCTCGCGGTGCTGACCTCGCCGGCGTATCTCGCCCGCCTCAACGCGCCGACGGCGGCAACGAAGCGCACGCTCGAGCACTTCCGCAATACGTCGAGAGCCGTCTGCCGGATCGTGCGCTCGGTAGGAACGAGCAACGGCGGGCACATGCTGGCAATGCGCGTCGCGGTTCCTGCGGCCACGAGCGACGCGATGTGCGATTACGTGACCGCGGAAGCGTTTCCTCGCGCGATGGCGCTCACCGGCGTCGTCGCCTGTCACCTGTACGCCGCGGACGAGGGAGCGAGCTACGTACGCACCGCCGAATCGACCACGCGCAACTTCGACGTGCCGTCGTGGGTGCTGCTGTGCGAGGCAACGTTCGCCGAGGCGGCGGAACGCGCGCGGCGACTGTTCGAGTCCCCCGAGCTGCGGCGGCTCGGCGTCGAGGTTCGCAGCGATGCCGGCACGTACGCACTCGAGATCTGCCGCGAGTCTCGGGCGGGGAACGAGTAAGCGAGCGGTCGATGTCATCGGGGGCGCCGCCGGATCCGGCGCCGTTGGATCGGGAAACATGGAAAAGATCACTGCAGACGAAGCGGCTCGAATCATCCAGGACGGCGACGCGATCCTGATCAGCGGATCGGGCGGCGGCCACGCGGTCCCGGAAGCGTTGCTCGCGGCCGTCGAACGCCGCTTTCTTGCGGAGGGGAAGCCGCGGCGTGTGACATCCGTCAGCATCGTCGGCGTCGGCGATCGCGCGGCGCTGGGGGCGACTCATCTCGCGCACGAAGGATTGGTCGAACGCTCGATCACGAGCGCGCTCGTCGACTCACCGGGACTCGTGCGCCTCGCCGCCGAGAACAAGATCGAAGCTTACACGCTGCCGCAGGGCGTGCTGTCGCAGCTGATGCGCGACATGGCCGCGGGTCGCCCGGGACTCATCACCAAGACGGGGCTCAACACGTTCGTCGATCCGCGGCAGCAGGGCGCCCGGCAAAGCCCGCGCACGCCGCGGGCGTTCGTCGAAGTGATCGAGCTCGCAGGCGAGGAGTGGCTGTTCTTCAAGCCGGTGCCCGTGAGCGTCGCGTTCCTGCGCGGCACGACGGCGGACGAGGACGGCAACGTCACGATGGAAGAGGAGGCGGTTCTTGGCGAGATGCTCGCGATGGCCCAGGCGACGCGGCGCGCGGGCGGCATCGTCATCGTCCAGGTGAAGCGGATGGCGAAGCGCGGCACGCTGCACGGCAAGGACGTGAAGATCCCGGGGATCCTCGTCGACTTCGTCGTCGTCGATCGCGAGCAGAGCCAGACGTACGCGACGTACTACGATCCCAGCTACTCGGGCGAGCTGCGCATCCCGGTCGACAACATCGTGTCGCTGCCGTTCGGGCCGCGCAAGGTCATGGTCCGGCGCGCGGCGATGGAGCTTTTTCCGGGAGCGATCTGCAATCTCGGCGCGGGCGTGTCGACGGGACTCTCGACAATCGCTGCGGAAGAAGGCCTGCTCGACGCGGCGATTCTGACGAACGAGCAGGGGATCATCGGCGGTGCGCCGATCACGGGGCGCGATTCCGGAGGCGGCCAGAATTTCGCCGCGATGATCGAGCAGCCGGCGCAGTTCGACTTCTACGACGGCGGCGGACTCGACCTCGCGTTCCTTTCGTTTGCCGAGGTCGATGCCGAAGGCAACGTCAACGTGAGCCGCTTCGGCGACAGGATCATCGGCGTCGGCGGCTTCATCAACATCGCCCAGAACGCGAGGTGCGTGATCTTCAGCGGAACGCTCACCGCGGGTGATCTCGACATCGGCTGGGAGAATGGCACGACGATCGTTCGCAGGGAGGGCCGGCACAAGAAGTTCGTCCCAAAGCTCGAGCAGGTCTGCTACAGCGCGGCAATGGGGCGTCCGCGCGGACAGGTGACGCTGTTCGTGACCGAGCGTGCTGTATTTCGCGTCGGGCCCGATGGCCTCGAGCTCACCGAGATCGCGCCGGGGATCGACGTGGAGCGCGACGTCGTCGCGCAGATGGGATTCCGGCCGAACGTGTCGCGTGACCTCAAGATGATGGACGCGCGCATTTTCAAGCCGGAGTTGATGGGCTTGTCCGCCGACGTTCATGCGAAGCCGCGAGGCTATCGATCGCCGCGTGTGGCCGCTTGGCACGAGGCTCGAGCGAAGGCGGCGCGATGACGGCGATCCGAATCGACGGTGCGACGCGCCTCTACGGGATCGTCGGACACCCGATCGCGCAGGTGAAGTCTCCCGAAGTGTTCTCCGAGCGGCTCGCCGCAGCCGAGATCAACGCCGTGATGCTGCCGATCCACGTGCTGCCCGATCGCTTCGATGCGACGATGCCCGCGCTGATGGGCCTCGCGAATCTCGACGGGTTGGTGGTGACGGTGCCGTACAAGCCGCGGGCGGCGCGCCTCGCCGATCGCCTCGGTCCTACTGCGGGCCGCATCGGCGCGGCCAATGTGCTTCGGCGCGAGCAGGACGGAACATGGAGCGGCGACATGTTCGACGGCGTCGGCTTCGTCCGCGCGTTCGAGACCAAAGGCTGCGAATTGCGCGGACGCCGTGTCGCGCTGTTCGGCGCGGGTGGCGCGGGCAGCGCGATCGCGTGCGAGCTCGCGGCGACGGGCGTCGCGTCGCTCGCGATCATCGATCCGCAACGCGAGCGTGCCGCCGCGCTTGCCGACGCGCTCCGCAACGCCTTCCCCGGCTGTCGCATCGACGTTGCCGATGCGGTGCCGCGAGACGCCGACATGATCGCCAACGCTTCGACAGTCGGGATGCGTGCCGATGACGGCATGCCGGGCGAGTTCGGCGAGCTCGGCTCCGACGTGCTCGTCGGCGACGTGATCGTGTCGCAGGAGCCTACGGCGCTGATTCGGCACGCGCTCCGGCACGGCTGCCGCCACATCGTCGGCCGCGAGATGGTCGCCGGCCAGGCCGATACGATCATGTCATTCTTCACCCGGGCCCGACCCTAGGACCTAGAATGGCGCACGTACCCGCGGAGCGTTGCCTGGGAATCATCGAGTTGCTCGCGGACGGCGCACGCGAGATGCCGCTCGGCGAGATCGCCGACCGGCTCGAGCTTCCGAAGAGCGGCGCGCATCGGCTGCTTGCAACGCTCGTCGACCTCGGCTGGGCCGAGCAGGACGACGAGACCGGCTTCTATCGGCTCACGATGCGCCTCGCGGTGCTCGGCCAGCGGTTCTACGCGGCGTCCGGCTTGCCCGATATCTGTCAGCCGGTGCTCGATCGCTTCGCGCGCGACTGTCGCGAATTCGCGCGCCTCGCCGTCGTCGATGGTAATTCGCTCGTGTGGATTGCTCACGCGCAGGGCGCGACGGGCGGCCTTTTGTATCAGCCGGCGGAGACGACCGGTACCGTGCCGTTGTACGCAACGGCGAGCGGCAAGGCGTGGCTCGCGACGCTCGACCTCACCGACGCGGTGCAGCGCGTTGCGAGACAGGGTGGCTTCAGCCATGCCGAACGTTACGGTCCGAACGTCGTGCGGTCGATCGAAGCGCTGCTCAGGGAGCTTCGGGCGACAGCGCGGCGAGGCTATGGCCTGGCCGTCAACGAGGCCGAGCCCGGCGTCACGGCGATCGCCGCTGCGATCCGCTCGGGATCCGATGGCGCCACCGTGGGCACGGTCAGCATCGCCGGACCGAGCGCCAGGATGACCGAGTCCCGCGTGCGCGAGCTCGCACCGCTCGTCACAAAGTGCGCGACGGAATTGTCGAGCCTGTGGCCAGTGCGGCCGAAGACCGTCGCGCCGGCGCGCGCTCCAGGTGCGCGCGGTCGTGCGGGACGCGAGCGCGACGCCGCAGCGAAGGGTATCGCGAAGCCGGCGTGAGATTTGATGCAGGCCGCGATGCAGTGCGGTCTGCGATGTAACATGTAGCGATGAGCAGAATCGTCCTCGGTTGCATCGCCGACGACTTCACCGGCGCGACAGACCTCGCGAACAACCTCGTCCGCGCGGGAATGCGAACCGTGCAGACGATCGGCGTTCCCGCGCGCGACATCGACGGCGAAGCCGATGCCGTGGTCGTTGCGCTCAAGTCGCGGACCACGCCGCGTGACGAGGCTGTCGCGCAATCGCTCGATGCGCTGCGCTGGCTGCGCGCGCATGGCGCGCAGCAGGTCTACTTCAAATACTGCTCGACGTTCGACAGCACGCCCGAAGGCAACATCGGACCCGTCACCGAAGCGCTGCTCGATGCGCTCGATTCGGACTTCACGATCGCGACGCCGGCGTTTCCCGACAACGGACGCACGGTCTTTCGAGGTTACCTGTTCGTCGGCGATGTGCTGCTCCACGAGAGCGGCATGCAGAACCACCCGCTGACGCCGATGACCGATTCCAATCTCGTCCGCGTGCTGCAGGCGCAATGCCGCCGGCGTGTCGGGCGCATCGATTATCGCGTCGTCGCGAAAGGCGCAGATGCGATCCGGACGCGGATCGTGGAGCTCAAAGCGCAGCGCGTTTCGATCGCGATCGTCGATGCGGTCTCGAACGACGATCTGCTGAAGCTCGGTCCGGCGCTCGACGACATGCCTTTGGTGACCGCGGGCTCGGGAGTTGCGATCGGTCTGCCGGCGAACTTCGGAATTCTCCCGTCGAATGCGGCAAGCGAATTGCCGCGAGCAGCAGGATCGCGCGCGATCGTTTCCGGCAGTTGCTCCGCGGCGACCAATCGCCAGGTGCAGGCGTTCGCGGCAACCGGCGGCGAATCGTTCAGGATCGATCCGGGCGATGTTGCGCGCGGCGACGGCATCGTCGCTCGCGCGCTCGCGTGGGCGGAGACTCGCCTTTCGTCGCGGCCTGTCCTCGTCTACTCAACAGCGGAGCCTGGCGCCGTCAAAGCCGCGCAGCGTGAAATCGGCGTCCAGCAGGCGGGTGCGATGATCGAACACGCGCTGGCCGCGATCACGCGCGGGTTGGTCGAACGCGGCGTCGGGCAGCTCGTCGTCGCGGGCGGAGAGACGTCCGGCGCCTGCGTGCAGGCGCTGCAGGTCGGCCAGCTTCGGATCGGCCCACAGATCGACCCAGGCGTGCCGTGGTGCCATGCGCAGACGCGCCTCGCACCCGGTGGAGTCCATCTCGCGCTCAAGTCGGGCAACTTCGGAACCGACGATTTCTTCACCAAGGCGTTTTCGCTGCTGCGATGAACGAGCGCGAGGCCCGGAGTGAAATCTGCCGCGTCGGCAAGAGCCTTTTCGATCGCGGCTATGTGCACGGAACAGCCGGCAACGTGAGCGTCCGTCTCGACGGCGACACGGGCTACCTGATCACGCCGACCGACGCGTGCCTCGGATTCCTCGAGCCGTCGCGGCTGGCCCACGTCGATGCGCGCCTTCAGCAAGTCTCCGGCGATCGCGCGAGCAAGACGATGCTGATCCATTCGCGAATCTACGCGGCGGCGAGCCCATTCGACGCGGCGACGTCGTGCGTCATTCACACGCACAGCGCGCACTGCGTCGCATTGACGCTGCGCCGACCGCTCGGCGAAGAGCTGCTCGCGCCTATCACGCCCTATTTCGTGATGAAAGTAGGGCGCGTCCCCGTGATCGCGTACGGTCGCCCGGGTGCGCAGCACGTCGCAGATGCAGTCGCCGATACAATCCGGCGCTACGGCGAGCGCGGCACGCCGATCCGCGCGGTGATGCTGGAGCGTCTCGGACCGACCGTCTGGCACGAATCAGCCGCGCAGGCGATGGCCGTGCTCGAGGAGCTCGAGGAGACGGCACGGCTCGCGGTCCTCTCCGCGCAAACGCCCGAGCCTCTGGACGAACCGCGAATCGACGAGTTACGCCGCGCGTTCGGCGCGCGCTGGTAGCGCCGATCGGATGCCCACGGCACTCGTCAGCGGCGGTGCACGAGGCATCGGGTACGCCGCAGCGGCGGCGCTGCTCGGCGCCGGATTCGACGTCGCGATTGCAAGTCTGGAACGCGAGAACGACGTCGACGCTGCCGTCGCGCGGCTGCGATCGCCGGAAAGAAAGGTTTGCTACTTTTCCGGCGACATCGCCGACGTCGGGGCGCACGCAAGGCTGCTCAACGAGGTCAGAGTGCGGCTCGGAGCGATCCACTGTCTCGTGAACAACGCAGGCGTCACTTCGATCACGCGCGGCGACATGCTGGATCTCCCGATCGAGAGCTTCGATCGCTGCGTAGCGACGAATCTGCGCGGCACGTTCTTCCTGACGCAAGCAGTCGCGCGCGGGATGATCGCGGATGATGCGTCGGGCGACGACTCGCCTTATCGTTCGATCGTCACGATCACCTCGGTGAACGCGGAGGTCGTCGGCCTCAATCGCGCGGATTACTGCATGACCAAGGCGGGACTGTCGATGGCGAGCAAGCTCTTCGCCGCGCGGCTCGCGGCGTCACGAATACATGTGTTCGAGTTGCGGCCCGGCATCATTCGCACCGAGATGACGGCGCCGGCGCACGACAATTACGACGCATTGATCGCCGACGGCGGCGTGCCGCTCGAGCGCTGGGGCGAGCCTTCCGATGTGGGAGCGACGGTGGCCACGATCGCGCGCGGCCTGCTGTCGTACGCGACGGGGGAAGTGCTGAACGTCGGCGGCGGCTTGCACCTGCATCGAATCTAAGCCGCTAAGGTCGCCTCGCGCGCAGGCTCTCGAGGACGCGATCGACCATCACGCCCGAGTGGCCGAGGTAATTCGCCGGATCGCAGAGCTTCGCGAGCTCCTCGCGGCCGAGGTGCTTCGTGATCTCCTTGTTCTCGGCGAGCAGGTCGAGGAGCGGACGCTTCTGGCGGATCGCCTCGCGGCAGATCTCGTAGACGACGTCGTGCGCGTGTTCGCGTCCGAGATACGGTCCGAGTCCCATCATCACCGCTTCGGACACGACGAGGCCGTTCGTCATGTCGAGCACTTCGCGCATCCGCTGCGCGTCGACCTCGAGCCCGCCCAGCACGAAGCGCGATTGCTTCAGCGCGCCAGAGAGCAAGCAGAACGCTTCGGGCAGCGCGATCCATTCGATTTCCCACGGGCCGGTCGAGCGCTCGTGATCGGCGACCATTGCGTCGAGCAGCGCCGCAGCGTGCTGGCGCACGACCGAGATCGTCGCGTGGATGTAGCACGACGAGATCGGATTGCGCTTCTGCGGCATCGTGCTGCTCGAGCCGCGTCCGGGTGCGAACGGCTCGTAGACTTCGCCGACCTCGGTCTGCATCATCAGCTTCACGTCCATCGCGAGCTTGCCGAGCGTACCGCCGACCAGGCCGAGGAAGCAGCCGACCTCTGCGATCGTGTCGCGGATCGTGTGCCACGCGATCAGCGGCTGCGCGAGGCCGAGCTCGCGCATGAGCCCCTGTTGCGTCTCCATCGCGCCCTTCTCGATCGAGGCGAGCGTGCCGGCGGCGCCGCCGAATTCGCCCATCAGCACGCGTGGCCGCAATTGCGCGAGGCGCTCGCGGTGGCGCTCGATCGCCGAGAGGAGCTCCGCCATCTTGAAGCCGAACGTGATGGGCACCGCCTGCTGCAGGTTGCTGCGCGCGATCATCGGCGTATCGCGGTAGCGCTTCGCGAGATCGGCGAGCGACGCCGAGATCGCGGAGAGATCGTCGTCGACGAGCGCGAGCGCTTCGCGGATCTGCAAAACGGTCGCCGTGTCCGTGATGTCCTGCGTCGTCGCGCCCCAGTGACAGTACTCGCCGAGGCCGTCGCGGCAGAGCGCGTTCAGTTGCGAGACGACGCCGAGGACCGGATAGCCGATGCGCTCGGTCTGCTGCTTGAGCTTCGCCATGTCGATCTCGTCGATCCGGCAGTGCCTGACGATCTCGTCCGCAGCTTCCGGCGGAATGATGCCGAGGCGCCCCTGCACCCGCGCAAGCGCCGCTTCGAAGTCGAGGTACTTCTGCGTGCGATTCTCGTCGGACCACACCTTGCGCATCGCCTCGGCGCTGAAGATGTCGCCGAAGATGGCGGAGTCGACAATCGTGGCTGGCATGGCGAGTCCTTCGTTCGAGTGGATCGGGCTCGCGTAGCATACCTGCGATTCACGGCGGGAACGGCTGGCGCGGTGGAGCGGCGGGTGGGAGAATCGGCGTCGATCGCAATGTGATCCGACGAGGAGATCGCAATGGCTTTGTACGCGCTACAGACAAGCTACACTCAGGTCGGCTGGGCAGCGTTGCTCGCTTCTCCCGAGAATCGCCTAGAAGCCGTGCGCCCCGTCGTCGAACGCCTGGGGGGCTCGATCGTCGACGGGTGGTTCACCTTTGGCGAGCACGATCTGCTCATCATTTGCAAAATGCCCGACAACGTGAGCGCCGCGGCGCTGTCGATGGCGGTGTCGGCCGGCGGCGCAATCAAAGCCGCGAAAACAAGCGTTCTGCTCACATTCGACGAGGGTGTCGAGGCGCTGCGCAAGGCGAAGAGCGCCGAGTATCTACCTCCACCGACCGAAATACCGTACTTCGGGACGTGTCCGCCGGAAGGCTGACGCGGGAGCGCCATTGCAGCCACCTGAGGGAGCGACGCCATGGGCAATCCGATCGACAACGCCGCGCTCGACACGCTTTTTCGCGCTGCGCGTACGCAGAACAAATGGCTCGACAAGCCGGTCACGAACGAGCAGCTGATCGCGATCTACGATCTGCTGAAGTGGGGGCCGACGAGCGCGAACTCGTTTCCGATTCGCATCGTCTACGTGACGACGCTCGAAGCGAAGGAGCGATTGAAGCCGCTCGTGTTCGAGGGCAATCGACCCAAGGTGACGAGCGCGCCGGCCACCGCGATCCTCGGCTATGACTTGCAGTTCTACGAGTGGCTGCCGCGGCTGTTTCCGCACAAGGACATGCGCGCGGCGTTCGTCGGCAAGCCGCAGTTCGCGGAGACTTCGGCGTTCCGCAACGGCAGCCTCCAGGGCGCCTACTTCATGATGGCGGCGCGCGCGCTGGGGCTCGACTGCGGTCCGATGTCGGGATTCGAGAATGCAGCCGTCGATCGCGAGTTCTTCGCCGGCGGACAGGTGAAATCGAACTTCAT
>DASSGI010000205.1:0-6094 GCA_035857655.1 Casimicrobiaceae bacterium
CGGTCAATCATCACTGGCTCCGTGAACGGCGATCGGCGGATGGCCGGGTGTGCGCGGCACGTGGTGCGCGGTCGTGCGCAGGTGCTTCACCTCCTCGACGATCTCGTCGTGGCTGCGCCGCTCGATCAGGCGCCGCTCGACGATCGTGCGATAGAAGGTGGGCACGAAGAACACCGCGAGGAACGTGGCCGCGAGCATGCCGCCCATGACGCCCGTGCCGACCGAGTGGCGCCCACCCGCGCCCGCGCCGGTCGAGAGGGCGAGCGGCAGCACGCCGAGGATGAACGCCATCGACGTCATCAGGATCGGCCGGAATCGCAGCCGCGCGGCTTCGATCGCTGCGGCAGAGGTCGACATCCCCTCCTCGTGGCGGCGCAACGCGAACTCGACGATAAGAATCGCGTTCTTTGCGGCAAGGCCGAGCAGCGTGACGAGGCCGATCTGGAAGTAGACGTCGTTGGTCATGTGCCGTATCGACACCGCGGCGAGCGCACCGAACGTCCCGAACGGCAGCGCGAGCAGCACCGAGAGCGGCAGCGACCACCGTTCGTACTGCGCGGACAGGATCAGGAAGACCATGATCACCGCGAGCGCGAGCGAGAACACCGACGCGCCGCCGGATCGCTTCTCCTGGTACGACGTGCCGCCCCAGTCATAGCTGAAGTCGGCGGGCAGCACTTCGGCGGCGATCTGCTCAATGCGCGCGATCGCCTGGCCGGAGCTGAATCCCGGCGCAGCCTGGCCGATGATCTTGACAGCCGGCAGGTTGTTGAATCGATCGAGTGCATCAGGACCCGACGAGAACCTGACGGTCGCGAGCGAGGAGAGCGGGATCATCTCGCCTTTCGCCGAGCGCACGTAGACGCCGCCGATGTCGTCGGGCCGTCGCCGATACGCGGGATCGGCCGACATCAGCACCTGCCACGTGCGGCCATATTTGTTGAAGTCGTTGACGTAGTAGGTTCCGAGCGTTCCGGCGAGCGCGTTGTAGACGTCGTCGATCGGCACGCCGAGCGTCTTCACCTTCTCGCGGTCGGTGTCGACATAAAGTTGAGGCACGGTGGCGCGCCACAGCGTCTGCGCGCCCGCGAGTTCCTTGTCGCTGTTGGCGCGCGCGAGGAACTGCTGCGTCACTTCGTTCAAGCGCTTCGCGCCGCCTTCACCGCGGTTCTGGATGTAGAACTCGAAGCCGCCCGTCGTACCGAGACCGAAGATCGCCGGTGGATTGAACGCGAGAACGAGCGCTTCCTTGATGCCCGCGGTGCGGCCGAAGAGCTCGCCGACCAGTTGCGCCGCGGTGACGTGGCGCTTCTCCCACGGGATCTGCGTGACGAACAGCGTGGCCGCGCTGTTGCGGAACCCGCCGCCGATGAAATCGAAGCCGGTGAACGCGACGATGTCCTGGTTGTTCGGATTCGCGCGGATCGCCTCCTCGACCTGCTTCACCACCTTGTCGGTGCGCTCGAGCGTCGCGCCGTCGGGCAGGAACACCGCGGCGATGTAGAAGCCCTGGTCCTCGTCGGGGACGAGACTCCCGGGCGTGAACTTCCACAGCCCCGCGGTGATCGCGACCATGCCGATGAACAGCGCGAGCCCGATGAACCCGTGGCGGATCATCCACAGCACGCCGTCGGAATAGCGGTGCGTCACCCGCGCGAACCAGCCGTTGAACCAGGTGAAGAAGCGTCCCGGCGGCCGATGACCGTGCTTCAGCATCAGCACGCACAGCGCGGGCGACAGCGTCAGCGCGACGATCCCCGAGATCACGACCGAGATCGAGATCGTCACTGCGAACTGCCGGTAGAGCTCGCCGGTCAGGCCGCCGAGGAACGCGATCGGCACGAACACCGCGCACAGCGTCAGCACGATCGCGATGATGGGCCCCGTCACCTCGTGCATCGCCTTGACGGCTGCTTCGCGCGGAGCAAGGTGTCCTTCGCGCATGTTGCGCTCGACGTTCTCCAGCACGACGATTGCATCGTCGACGACGATACCGATCGCCAGCACCATCCCGAACAACGTCAGCGTGTTGATCGAATAGCCGAGCATGTAAAGGCCGGCGAACGTGCCGATCAACGAGACCGGAACCGCGATGAACGGGATCACCGCGGCGCGCCAGCTCTGCAGGAAGAGGAACACGACGAGAAAGACGAGCAGCATCGCCTCGGCTAGCGTCTTCACGACCTCCTTGATCGACACTTCGACGAACCGCGTCGTGTCGTAAGGGATCGAGTAGGTGAGCCCCTCCGGGAATTTCTTCGCGAGCTCCGTCGAGCGGTCGCGGACCGTCTTCGCGACTTCGAGCGCGTTCGCTCCTGGCGAGAGGAAGATGCCGACGAGCGTCGCGTCCTTGCCGTTGATGCGGCCGATGAAGTCGTAGTCGCGCGAGCCGAGTTCGACCCGTGCGACGTCGTGCAGACGCACTGTCGAGCCGTCGGGGTTCGCGCGCACGATGATCTGGCCGAACTCCTTCGGATCGGCGAGCCGGCCCTTGGTCGTGATCGTGTATACGAGGTCCTGCTTGCCGCCTATCGGCGACTGGCCGACCTTGCCGGCAGCGAACTGCGCGTTCTGCTCGTTGATCGCGTTGGCGATGTCCGTCGGCGTCAGCTTCAGCTGCGCGAGGCGGTCGGGCAACAGCCAGATCCGCATCGCGTAGTCCTTGGCGCCGAAAATCTGGACGTTCGTCGTTCCCGGCAGACGCTTCAGCTCGTCGAGCACGTTCAGCGTTACGTAATTCGACGTGAAAAGGTCGTCGAAGCGGCCGTCCGGCGAATAGAACGCGAGCACCTGCAGGAAGGACGACGAGCCGCGCTCGACGGTGACGCCCTGCCGGCGCACTTCGAGCGGCAGGCGCGGCTCGACCTGTTTGACGCGGTTGTTGACATTGATCGCCGCGTCGTCGACGTTCGTGCCGATCTCGAACGTCACGGAGATCTGCGTGACGCCCTGCGCGGTCGAGTGCGACTCCATGTAGATCATGTTCTGCACGCCGTTGATCGCGTTTTCCAGCGGCGCGGCGACGGTTTCCTCGAGCGTTTGCGCGGAGGCGCCGGGATAGACCGCCTGGACGGTGACGACCGGCGGCGCGATCTCCGGGTACTGCGCAATCGGTAGCGAGCGCATCGCCGCGAGACCGGCGAGCACGAAGAACACTGAAATCACCGCCGCGAAGATCGGGCGGTCGATGAAGAATCTGGAGAACATGGCTTGGCGTCCCGCGATCAGGACTTGGACGGAGGCGCCGATTTCGCGCCGTCCTTCCCTGCCGTCGCATCTTTCGCTTCGGGCGGCCCTGCAGCCGCGCCGGGCGCACCTCCGGGTGCGCCGGGGCCGGGACCGCCGAGCATGATTGCGCCGTTCGGCTGCAGCCTGGCTATACCGTCGACGATCACCGTGTCGCCGGCCTTGAGCCCCGATTCGACGATCCAGAGGTTCTGGCCGTCCATCTCGATCCAATCGCCGAGAACGACGGGCCGGACGACGGCGATGTCCTTGCCGTCCTTGTCCTTGCCGGTGACGTAGACGAACTTGCCCTGCGCGCCGTCGAGGACCGCAACCTGCGGCACCGCGAGCGCGTTCGTGCGCACCGCACCCTTCAGCTGCACCCGTGCGAACTGGCCGGGCGTGAGCGCGCCGTCGGCATTTGCGATTTCGGCGCGCATTTCGTACGTGCCGGTCGACGGGTTGACGCGCGTGTCGGCGAAGTTGATCTTGCCCTTGCGCGGGAAAATCGAGCCGTCGGCGCGTTTGATCGTGACGTCGTACGCGTTGTCCTTCGGCAGCACGAGCTTGCCGGCGGCCACCGCCTTGTTGAGCGCGAGCTGCTCGTTCTCCGAAATCGTGAACGCGACCCAGATCGGATCGACCTGCCAGATCAGCGTGAGCAGCGTTTCGTTCGCCGTGACGAGCGTGCCTTCGGACTTGAGCGAGCGACTCGACAATCCGGTGAGCGGCGCGTTGACGCGCGTGTACCCGAGGTTGAGCTTCACTTCGGCGAGACGTGCCGCAGCGGCCTTTTCCGCGGCGCGGGCGGTGTCGAGATTCGACTGCGCGTCGTCGGCTTCCTTCTGGCCGACGGCGCGGCGCTCGGCGAGGGGCTTCAGCCGCGCGAGCTCGCGCTCGGCCTGCGTCACCTGCGCGTGCACGCGTGCGACTTCCGCTTCGGCCTGAGCCGACTGCGCCTCGAGCGGCTTCGGATCGATGAGATACATCGGCTGTCCCGCCTTCACCCAGCCGCCTTCGGTATAGAGACGCTTTTCGAGAATGCCGCCAACCCGCGCGCGCACTTCGACTTCCTTCGACCCGACGGTCTGGGCAACATACTCGTAGCTCACCGGAAGCGACTTCGGCTGCACGACGAGCGTCGTTACTTGCGCGGGGGGAAAGCCGTGGAATCCTCCCTGTTGCGATTGGCCGCACGCGGCGAGGATGAGCGCGACGGCGACAGAGGCGATCAGCGGGGCAATGCGGCGCGCGACGGGCGAGGCAAGCATCATGGTTATCACTCCGGGGGGCGGGGCGCGGATCCAGAAAATCGGACCGCGTCGTGCTTGACAAGTGACGGCTACCTTACATACATTCTTGAATGTTTGCAACCCCCACCCGCTGCGCGAAGTGTTTCTTATGTTTCAGCGAGCGATGCAGGTAATGTTTACTGCGCCCGTCCTGTCCGTCGGCCGCGCATGGTGAGACGCACGAAAATCGAGGCAGCAGCCACGCGCGACGCGTTGCTCGACGCAGCGTTGCGCGTTTTCCGCGAGCAGGGCGTGGCGCACACGTCACTCGAGGAGGTTGCCGCCGCCGCCGGAGTGACACGTGGTGCCGTTTACTGGCATTTCAAGGACAAGGCGGACCTGTTCACCGCGCTGTGCGAGCGCGTGCAGCTGCCGATGGAAGCGATGCTCGCGGCTGCCGGCGGGACGCCGCACGACGATCCGCTCGGCACGCTACGCTCGCTCGCGGTGAATTGCCTCACGAACCTCGCAAGCGATCCGCGCACACAGGCGGTGTTCGACGTGATCTTCCACAAGTGCGAATTCGCCGAAGGCATGGCATCGGTCGCCGAGCGGCAGCACTCGACATGCGATGGTTGCCTCGTCAGCGTCGAGCGCTTGCTCAAGCAGGCCGTGACACGAGGACAACTTCCTCGCGACACGGATACGCTGCTCGCCGCGCGTTGCATGAATGCGTTCGTGGTCGGCGTGATGCACGAATGGGTGCAACGACCCAACGCGTACGACCTGCGACGCGCGGCACCGAAGATGGTCGACATGTTCATCGCGGGATTGCGCGAGGAGCCTCCGCGGCGCACGGCGATCGCAGCGCGAGGCCCCGGACTGCGCCGACCGCGCGTACGCGGCAGGCTCGCTTCGGTTCCCGGCGCCAACGACTAGGAACGTCCGATGAGCGAAATCAAAAAGGTCGGCGTGATCGGCGCCGGGACGATGGGCAGTGGCATTGCGCAGGCGTGCGCGACGGCGGGACTTCGCGCCGTCATGATCGACGTCGCAGCAGCCGCGATCGAGCGCGGCATGGCGACGATCGACGCGAGCCTCGAACGTCTCGTCAAGAAGGAAAGGATCACTGCGCAGGACAAGGCAGCGGCATTGAAGCGTATCGAAGGCACGACCGACTACGCGATGCTCGCGAGCTGCGATTTCGTCGTCGAGGCAGCGACCGAGAACGAGGAGCTGAAGAAGCAGATCCTCGCGAAGGCCGACGCGGCCGCGCGGCCCGGCGTGATCATCGCCTCCAACACCTCGTCGATCTCGATCACTAAGCTCGCCGCGGCGACGACGCGCACGGCGAAGTTCGTCGGCATGCATTTCTTCAACCCGGTCCCGGTGATGGCGCTCGTCGAGCTGACGCGCGGTCTCGAGACCGACGATGCGACGGTGGAGACGGCGAGAGCGCTGGTGAAGACGCTCGGCAAGACGGCAATCGTCGCGAAGAACAGCCCCGGGTTCATCGTCAACCGGATCCTCTGCCCGATGATCAACGAAGCGGTATTCGCGCTGCAGGAGGGGCTCGCTCCGGCAGTGGACATCGACGAGGCGATGAAGCTCGGATGCAGCCATCAGATCGGGCCGCT
>DASSGI010000206.1:0-19345 GCA_035857655.1 Casimicrobiaceae bacterium
CCTAAGCCCGCGGCGCGGCCCTCCCCTTCGCGCTGTGTAGGACAGCGCCGGCTCAGTCGCCGTCGTCCGTCTGCGTGCCGGCGATCACCTCGCGTGCCTTGCCGCTGCGCGGATCGATCGCCGGCGGCTCTCCGGCGAGACGAATCTCGACGTTGTCGAGCGACTGCCGGGCGAGGTATTGGCTGAGCGCGCGCTGAACGACCTGCCATTGCGCGCTTCTCTGGCCCGGCTCCTTCGCTGCGAGCCGCACGTCGATTCGATCCGCCGCGCACTGAACGAGCTGGAAGCGCTGGTTGACGACGGCGTCCTCGACGACACTCGTCAGCGCGAGCGGGGACACGCGGACGTAGTGGCCGTCACGCGTACGCAGCGAAAGCACGTCGTCGCGTCGGCCCTCGGCGCAAATCGAAGGAAGCGCGCTGCCGCAAGCGCACGGCGTCGCGCTGACGGTGACGCTGTCGCCCAGGTCGTAGCGGATGACCGGTTGAATCCGGTTGGCGAGATTGGTGAGCAGCACCGTATGCGAAGTCTCGCCGACAGGCGTTGGCCGGTAGTCGCGATCGACCGGCTCGAGCACGACCCAGTCGCTGTTCACGTGCAGCCAGCCTTCGGCGCAGGAATGCGCGATGCTCATGCATTCGGATGCCCCGTATTCGTTGACCACGAGCGCGCCGAACGTGCGCTCGACGCTCGCGCGCGAGGTCGCGGACAGATACTCGCCGCCGGACCAGATGCACGTCGGCATGATCGTGAGGCGGCCTGCCCGCCGCTCGTCGGCGAGCATCGAGAGCGTCGTCGGGTAGCTCGCAAGGAACGCAGGCTGGTAGGCATTCAGCTGCGCGACGAGGTCCGGCATCGCCTCCATCACCGAGAACGCGCGCGCATTCGGCCACGGCGTGCCGCGGCAGACGCGCTGCCACGACGCGATGCTCGCGAAATGGTCGCCGGTCGCCACGACGAGCGCAGCGCGGCCTCCCTGGGCGAGAAAGCCCCACGCGTAGCGGCTGGCGACGCGCGGTGACTGCATCTCCACCGCGAGAAGCGCGTCGTAGACGGCGAGCGCCCCGCGGTCCTGGACGAAGATGCCGAGCTCGCCGGTGCTTCCGGAGCTCTTCCAGATCAGGTACTTGCCCAGGAACAGTTGCCCGATGTGCGAACGATCGGCGAGAAACGCCTCAACCGCCCTCTTCGTGACGCTGCGATCGGTCGCCCACTCGTCGAAGCGCGCCATCAACTCGGCCTTCGTCACGACGGGGAGATCCTGCAGCGCAATTCGATCGCTCGGCAGCGCACGCCAGCGATCGCGGTAGAAAGAAGACTGCAAGCGCGCGAACGCGATGAGATCGTCGGTTCGCTTCGCCGCGGCCGCGGCGACTGCCGGCGTGCCGACTGCGCGCGTCCAACCGATCTCCGCGGCGCGCGAGCACGTATCCCACCAATCGACCGATGCCTTGACAGGATCGATCGGGGGGTTGGGATTCGGATGCGAGACGGCCACGATGGCACCCCCCGAACAGTGGGCCGCGAACGATCCAGGAAAATCGTGCTCCGCTCGCGCGTGCTCCGCTTTGACGACCGTCAACCGCGCAGCGGTAACCTGTTCATAGAATACGCGATATGAAGCGGGATGCCCACGCCGCAAGGCACGAGCGCTGTCCCGAAAAACAATATGCGCAACCGCCAGGTCCGCCCGCCGGGATTCCAGCGCCGGCACGCGTGCGATGACGAAGACGTCGGCCCCTTTCGGACTCACATCCGCAGCAGCAAGCGAGCGACTCGCTCGCTGGGGTCATAACGAGCTGCCGCAGGACAGAGCGCAGAAGTTCCTGGCGAACGCCGCGCAGGCGCTCGCCGAGCCGATGTTCCTGCTGCTCGTCGCCGCAGCCGCCATCTACCTCGCCCTCGGCGATCGCGTCGAGGCGATCTTTCTGCTCGCGTCCGTCGGCGCGATTCTCGCGATCACGATCTATCAGCAGCACAAGACCGAGCGCGTACTCGCGGCGCTGCGCGATCTCTCGAGCCCTCGCGCGCTCGTGATCCGCGACGGCGTCGAGCGCCGGATCCCCGGCCGCGAAGTCGTCGTCGACGACGTTCTCGTCGTACGCGAAGGCGACCGTGTGGCCGCGGACGGACGCCTGATCGCTGCGGTCGACTTCCATGTCGACGAGTCGCTGCTCACCGGCGAGGCCGTTCCGGTGGCAAAGCGTCCCGAAAACGACGGCGCCGACATCGCCGCAGCCGACAGCTCGGCGCGCGTCTACGCAGGCACGCTCGTCGTCAAGGGGCACGCGATCGCACGCGTCGTCGCGACCGGCGCGCGCAGCGAAATGGGACGAATCGGCGAGTCGCTGTCCGAGCTCGGCGTCAAGACAACCCGGCTGCAGGCCGAGACGCGCCGGCTCGTCACCGTGTTTTCGACGGTTGCGCTGCTGCTGTGCGCGATGCTCGTCGCCATCTACATCATGACGCACGGCGACTGGCTGAACGGACTCCTCGCCGGCCTGACGCTCGCAATGGCGATTCTCCCGGAGGAATTTCCCGTCGTGCTCACCGTCTTCCTGGCGCTCGGCGCGTGGCGGATGACCCATGTTCGCGTGTTGACGCGACGCATTGTCGCGATCGAGGCGCTCGGCGCCGCGACCGTCCTCTGCGTCGACAAGACCGGCACGCTCACGCAGAACCGGATGTCGGTGCGCAGGATCTACGCGGATGGGCGAACGATCGACCTCGCGCACCCCGACGCAACGCCGCTGGCCGATCCCCATGCCGAGGCGCTGCGCATCGGCGTGCTCGCGAGCGAGCCGGTCGCGTTCGACCCGATGGAGCGCGCGTTTCACGAAGCGATCGCTGCCGCCGAGCCGATCGACGCGACGCTCGTCCATCGCTATCCGATCTCGTCCGAGCTGCTGGCGGTCACGCACGTGTGGCGCCACGATGGGTCGGCGCGCTCGACCGTGGCGACCAAAGGTGCGCCGGAGAGCATCGTCGAGCTCTGCGGGCTCGCGCCGAAGGAGGCCGGCGACGTTCTGCGCGAGGCCGGGGCGATGGCGCGGTCCGGCTTGCGCGTCCTCGGGATCGCCGCGGCGGAGCATCAGGCCGTCATCCTTCCCGGGCATCCGCGCGACCTCCACCTGCGCTTCGTGGGCCTCGTCGGCCTCGCCGATCCGCTGCGACCGAGCGTTCCGCAGGCCATGCGCGAGTGCCATGAGGCCGGCGTTCGCGTCGTGATGATCACCGGGGACTTCGCCGTCACCGCAAGGGCCATTGCGCGCGAGGCCGGGATCAGCGCCGAGCCCACGCTGCTATCGGGCGCCGAGCTCGACGCGATGAGCGACGACGAATTGCGCGCACGGGTCGCCGACGTCGACGTGTTCGCGCGCGTGGTCCCCGCGCAGAAACTGCGGATCATCAACGCGTTCAAGGCGCGGGGCGAGGTGGTGGCGATGACGGGCGACGGCGTCAACGACGCTCCCGCGTTGAAGGCGTCCGAGATCGGCATCGCGATGGGAGGCCGCGGCGCCGATGTCGCGCGCGAGGCCGCGGCAATCGTCCTGCTCGACGACGACTTCGGCTCGATCGTGCGCGCGATCAGGCAGGGCCGAAGGATCTTCGACAACCTGCGCAAGGCGATGTCGTATCTCGTCTCCGTGCACATTCCGATCGCCGGACTCGGGCTCGTTCCCGTGATCCTCGGAGGCCCGCTGATCCTTTTTCCCGCGCATGTCGTCTTCCTCGAGTTCGTCATCGACCCCGCGTGCTCGATCGCGTTCGAGGCCGAGCCCGAGGAGCCCGATACGATGCGGCGGCCGCCGCGCAGGCGCGACCAGCGCCTGCTCTGGGGTGCGCCGCTCGCGCTCGCGGTGCTGGAAGGCATCGTGGCGCTCGCGCTCGTGCTCGGCGTCTACTGGGCGGCGGTCGCAACTTCGAGCAGCGAGACACAGACGCGCCTTCTCGCCTTTACTTCGGTGATCGTCGCGAATCTGTCGCTGATCTTCTTCGCGCGCTCCGGCGGCCGTCGCGTCTGGCGCCACATCGTCGCCCGCAATCGCTCGCTCTGGCTCGTCGTCCTCGGCACCGCTGCCGGTTACCTGCTGATCGTCGGCACACCGCTGCGCGAGACGTTCCGCATGTCCGCACCGACAGCGCACGACGCCGCCGCGCTGCTGGTCGCCACGCTCGTGCTCTGGCTGGGCCTTGCCGCGTCGCACCTCGTGAGCGCAGCCGCCGGTCTCTATCGCGCGCGATCCTCGTGAATGCCGAGGACGTTGTAGGCCGGAACCGCGCGATTGAAGCCTTTCAGCGAAAGTTCCCCGACAGCTTCCACGTCGATCTGCCCTTCGGTCTTCGAAAAGATCCGCGGCGATATCAGGATCTGGCTGTCGCCCGCTTCGCCGCAGAGGCGGGCGGCAAGGTTGACGACGGTCCCGATCGCGCTGTATTCGAGCCTGCCCTCGTAGCCGATCGCGCCGATCGTCGCATATCCGCCGGCGATGCCGACTCCGAAGCCGAGCCCGTAACCGTGCTTCCTCCAGCCCCGGGCAAGCGTCGCCACCGATTCGCGCATCTTGAGCGCCATGCGGATCGCCTGCAGTTCGTGATCGTCGACCTGCACGGGGGCGTTGAACAGGATCATCGCGCCGTCGCCGGCGAAGTGCTCGATGGTTCCGTCGTGCGCCATGATCTCGCGCCCCAGCTCGGCGTGATAATCGCGAAGGACGCTCATCACCTCCTCGGGCTCCGCCGTCTCGGTGAATCCGGTGAAGCCGCGCAAGTCCACGAAGACGACGGTGATCTCGGTACGGCGCGCCTTGAGCGAGTCATCGGCGTCGCCCGACATGATCAGATCCGAGATCTTGGGAGAGAGGAACCGGGTGAGCTTCGACATCTGCCCGATCCGCGCGACCTGCTCGGTGACGCGGGCTTCCAGACGCGCGTTCCAGTCGGCGATCTGCGCCGCCTGTTCCTCGACCTTGCGATTCTTGTCCCGGATCTCCGCATTGAGCGCTTCGAGCGCGCGGTTCTTTTCGGTAATGAGCTTGTTCGCCTCCTCGGTGCGGCGTGTGGCGTCCAGCAGATCGCGCTCGGCCTGCTTCTGCTCGGTGATGTCGGTCATCACCGTGACTGCTCCGCCGCCGGCCACCCGGCGCCTGAGGATCCGATACCAGCGGCCGTCCGGCGTGTGGTCCTCGAAGCTCTTCCCCGAAGGATTGCGCAGACTCTCCACACGCTTCGCGACCAGCGCATCGACGTCGCCCTCGCCGTAATAGCCGTTCTCGGCGAGATAGCGCAGCAGATCGGAATAGGGCCTCCCCGGCTGGAGCAACTCCTCCGGGACGATGTACATCTCCTTGAAGCGGTCGTTGCAGGCGACGATGCGCAGATTCGCATCCGTATAGGCGAGGGCGCCCGGCATGTTGTCGAGCGCGACATGCAGCTGGGCCTGCTTGTCCGCGAGATCCAGTTCGGCCAGTTTCTGCTCGGTGATATCGGTGATCACCGTGATTGCGCCGCCTCCCGCTGCACGCCGGCGGAGAACGCGGTACCAGCGGCCATCCGGCGTGTGATCCTCGAAGGCGAGCCCTGACGGATTGCGCAGGCTCTCCGCGCGTTTGGCGACCAGCGCATCGACGTCGCCCGGGCCGTAGTAGCCGTTCGCGGCGAGGTAGCGCAGGAAATCGGGGTACGGCCGGCCGGGTTGCAGCAACTCCCGCGGCACCGGATACATCTCCCTGAGCCGGTCGTTGCAGACGACGATGCGCAGATCCGCGTCCGTATGGACGATCGCGCCCGGCATGTTGTCCAGAACGATCTGGAGATGGCCGAGCGCATCCATTGGCCGATCCTCAGCCATGGCGACGCTGCGCATGCGGTTCGGCACGCGCAGCGGCATGGACGAGCGCGCCCGACGAGCGGACTCTTCGCACGACCCTCCCCCAGGGTCACCTCCGACTCACGGGAGTCTACGCTTCCCGCGCGGTTTCCTCCGAGGCGCCGGTCGCTCTCGCGCGAGCGGCACCGCATCGTTCAGTCCGAAGGCTTTGAGGCGGCCTTCATCGCGCTGTAGCGCGCTTCGAGCTCGCGGCGCAGCTCGCGGCGGGTCTTGGCCGCGTCGAATCGCCGTCGCTCGTCGGCGGTGACGGGAACGCGTGGAGGGATCCCCACGGGCCTCCCCTCTTCGTTGACGGCGACCATCGTGAAGAAGCAGCTGTTCGCATGGCGAACGACCTGCGTCTGGATGTTCTCGGTGACGACCTTGATCCCGATTTCCATCGACGTCGTGCCGGTGTAGTTGACGCTCGCGAGGAACGTCACGAGCTCGCCGACGTGAATCGGCTGGCGAAAGACGACCTGATCGACGGAGAGCGTCACGACGTAGCGTTTGGCGTAGCGGCTCGCGCACGCGTAGGCGACCTGGTCGAGAAGCTTGAGGATATGACCGCCGTGCACGTTGCCGGAGAAGTTCGCCATGTCCGGCGTCATCAGCACGGTCATCGACAGCTGGTACGAAACGGAGGCGTTCATCGGAAACTCCGAGTCGAAGGGTCCGCACGCGGCGCCCGGGGGCCCGGTCGCACCAGGCTCGTGCCGCGCCGGAAACGAGCCCGCGAGTATCGCCAAGGCGAAGCGGTCTGGAACCTGCCTTTCGTTAGGTTCCTCGCAATTCGAGCGTACGATCCCCCGTCGGCGGCCGGCATTGTCATCGGCAGGAAATCGTTGAACAATTGACGCCCACGCCGTTTCGCGGGCATTCTCTCGCGCGGGGAGGAATTCAGATCGCATGGTCCCATCGCGCGCCATCGGCCGTCTAGTCCTCGCTGTCTCGTGCGCCGCGTCGCTCGCAGGCTGCGACATGGTGGTGTTGCGCCCGTCTGGCTACGTCGCGGTTCAGCAGGGTCAGCTCCTCGTCCTCTCGACGCTGCTGATGCTGATCATCATCGTCCCTGTCATCGTGCTGACGCTCGTGTTCGCGTGGCACTACCGTGAGTCCAACAAGGCTGCGACGTACACGCCGGATTGGGATCACTCGGTTCAGCTCGAGCTCGTCATCTGGGCGGCGCCGCTGCTCATCATCATCGCGCTGGGTGCGCTAACGTGGATCGGCACGCACACGCTCGACCCGTACCGCGCGCTCACGCGCGTCGACTCCGCGCGACCGCTGTCGATCGAGTCGGAGCCGCTGAAGGTCGAGGTCGTCGCGCTAGACTGGAAGTGGCTGTTCATCTATCCCGATCACGGTGTCGCCGTCGTGAACGAGCTCGCCATTCCCGTCGACATCCCCGTTCATTTCACGATCACGTCGTCGTCGGTGATGAACGCGTTCTACGTGCCGGCGATGGCCGGGATGATCTACGCGATGCCGAGCATGGCGACGACGCTGCATGCGGTCATCAACCGGCCCGGCGAGTACGAGGGCTTTTCGGCGAACTTCAGCGGCGAGGGATTCAGCCACATGCGCTTCAAGCTCCTCGGCGTCAACGCAGGCGAGTTCGACAGCTGGCTGCAGAAAGCGCGGGCGTCGAAGGACGGGTTGTCGCGCGAGGCGTATCTCGATCTCGAAAAGCCGAGCGAGCGCGTGCCGGTCATCCGTTACAACAGGGTGGCCACCGACCTCTTCGACCTGATCGTCAACCGCTGCGTCGAAGCCGGGAGCCCCTGCATGCGGCACATGCACATGGGAGGGCGGCGCGAGCCGGCACGCACGGCGACGCGCGCAACAAACGCTCTCGACCTCCTCACCGAAGCAGCCGTCTGCCGCGCCGACGCGTCGCTCGCGAGCGCGCTCGCCTCCACCGTCTATCGCGACTGACCGCCATGACAGAGAACACCGGCCTCGCGAAGCTCATCTTCGGCCGTCTCACGTGGGACGCAATCCCGCTGCACGAGCCGATCCTGCTCGCCACGTTCATCGCCGTCGTCGTCGGCGGCATCGCGGTCCTCGCGCTGATCACCTATTTCCGCTGGTGGGGCACGCTCTGGCGCGACTGGATCACCAGCATCGACCACAAGAAGATCGGCGTGATGTACGTGATCCTCGGACTGGTGATGCTGCTCCGCGGCTTCGCCGACGCCGTCATGATGCGCGCGCAGCAGGCGATCGCGTTCGGCGAGAACCTCGGCTACCTGCAGCCGCATCACTACGACCAGATCTTCACCGCCCACGGCGTCATCATGGTCCTGTTCGTCGCGATGCCGCTCGTGACCGGCCTCATGAACTTCGTGGTTCCGCTGCAGATCGGCGCGCGCGACGTCGCGTTCCCGTTCCTCAACAACTTCAGCTTCTGGATGACGACGTGCGGCGCGGTGCTCGTGATGATGTCGCTGTTCGTCGGCGAGTTCGCCCGTACCGGCTGGCTCGCCTACCCTCCGCTCTCCGGGATCATCGCGAGTCCCGACGTCGGGGTCGACTACTACATCTGGTCGCTGCAGGTGGCAGGCGTCGGAACGTTGCTGTCCGGCGTCAACCTGATCGCGACGATCGTCAAGATGCGCGCGCCGGGCATGGACGTCATGAAGATGCCGATCTTCACGTGGACGGCGCTCTGCACGAACATCCTGATCGTCGCCGCGTTCCCGGTGCTGACCGCCGTTCTCGCGCTGCTGTCGCTCGATCGCTACGTCGGCACGAACTTCTTCACGAACGACCTCGGCGGCAATCCGATGATGTACGTGAACCTCATCTGGATCTGGGGCCACCCGGAGGTCTACATCCTGATCCTGCCGGCGTTCGGCGTCTTCTCCGAGGTCGTGTCGACCTACTGCGGCAAGCGGCTGTTCGGCTACGCATCGATGGTCTACGCAACGGTGGTCATCACGATCCTCTCCTACCTCGTCTGGCTCCATCACTTCTTCACGATGGGATCGGGCGCGAGCGTCAACTCGTTCTTCGGGATTACGACGATGATCATATCGATCCCGACGGGGGCGAAGATCTTCAACTGGCTGTTCACGATGTACCGGGGCCGGATCCGCTACGAGCCGCCGATGCTGTGGACGATCGGCTTCATGGTGACGTTCGTGATCGGCGGCATGACCGGCGTGCTGACCGCCGTCCCGCCCGCCGACTTCGTTCTCCACAACAGCCTCTTCCTGGTCGCGCACTTCCATAACGTGATCATCGGCGGCGTGCTGTTCGGGTTGATGGCGGGAATCACATTCTGGTTTCCGAAGGCGTTCGGCTACAGGCTCGATCCGTTCTGGGGCAAGTGCTCGTTCTGGTTCTGGTTCGTCGGCTTCTATTTCGCGTTCATGCCGCTGTACGTGCTCGGCCTGATGGGCGTGACGCGCAGGCTGAGCCACTTCGACGACCATGCGCTGCAGATCTGGTTTCAGTTCGCCGCGTTCGGCGCGTTTCTGATCGCGCTGGGGATCGCCGCGTTCCTGATCCAGCTCGTCGTGAGCTTCATGCGGCGCGATCAGCTCCGCGATGCGACCGGCGATCCCTGGGACGGCCGCACGCTCGAGTGGTCGACGTCGTCGCCACCGCCCGTCTACAACTACGCGTTCACGCCGATCGTCCGTGACATCGACGCGTGGTGGGACATGAAGAAACACGGCCACGTCCGGCCGGTTGGAGGCTTCGTTCCGATCCACATGCCGCGGAACACTCCGGCGGGATTCGTGCTCGCGATCCTCGCGACGGGCTGTGCGTTCGGACTGATCTGGCACATGTGGCCGCTCGCGGCCGGGTCGTTCGCCGCGCTCGTCGTCGCAACGATCATTCACACGTTCAACTACGACCGCGAGTTCTACATTCCCGCGGACGAAGTCGTGCACACCGAGGAGGCGCGCACGCGGCTCCTCGCCGGCCATGCCTGACACGACAGCCACTCTCGCGCCGGCCCACGGCGCCGCGGGCGCAGGCGACGCGCTGCGCTTCTACGACACCGGTGGCCATCACCCGGAGAACGGCACGCTGCTCGGGTTCTGGCTGTACCTGATGAGCGACTGCCTGGTGTTCGCGTGCCTTTTCGCGAGCTACGGCGTGCTGGGGCGAAACTATGCGGACGGGCCGTCGGGGGCGGAGATCTTCGATCTGTCGCTCGTCGCCGTCAACACGTCGCTGCTCCTGCTGTCGTCGATCACCTACGGCTTCGCGGTGATCTCGATGAACCGTAAGCGCCAGGGGGCGACGCTGCTCTGGCTCGCGATCACCGGCCTCTTCGGCTGCGGGTTCATCGGGATCGAGCTGCACGAGTTCACGAACCTGATCCACGAGGGCAACGGGCCGCAGCGCAGCGCGTTCCTGTCGACATTCTTCACGCTGGTCGGCACGCATGGGCTGCACGTGACGTTCGGCATCATCTGGCTCGTGACGCTGATGCTGCAGGTGATGAGACGCGGGCTGATCGCCGCGAACCGGCGCCGGGTCATGTGCCTGTCGATGTTCTGGCACTTCCTCGACGTGATCTGGATCGGGGTGTTCACGTTCGTCTACCTCATGGGAACGCTGAACGGATAATGGAGATCGAAGCATGAGCGCGCTCGACGTCAATCCCGCCGGTCACCACGGCGAAGAGGAAGTGCTCGATCACGACACGCTGCACATCACGGTCGGCGGCTACGTCACCGGCTTCGTGCTGTCGGTCATCCTGACGGCGATCCCGTTCTGGCTCGTCATGGCCAAGGTCTTCGAGAACCCGACTGTCACAATCTGGATCATCCTCGGGTTCGCGATCGTGCAGATCTACGTGCACATGGTGTTCTTCCTGCACATGACGTCGAAGGCCGAAGGCGGCTGGACGTGGATGTCGCTGATCTTCACGCTCGTGCTCGTCGTCATCACGCTGTCGGGGTCGCTGTGGGTGATGTATCACCTGAAGACCAACATGACGCTGCCGACGCCCGAGCAGATGAGAAACATCCCGTGACGAGGTCGCCGATGCCGAAGCCCGATCGCAACGCCGTCGCCTTCCCGAAAGGCTGCCCCCGATGATTTCCGGCGCCACGCCCGGCACCGGCGCGCTGCCGCGCGGCGACGATTCGCAAGCCGTCGCGGCGGGCGACCACGACTCGCACGTCGTCGCGCCGGGCGACATCGCCGTCGGCGTGGTGATCGGACGCGCGTCCGAGTACTTCGACTACTTCGTCTACGGCATCGCGTCGGTGCTCGTGTTCCCGTTCATCTTCTTTCCGTTCGTCACGCGTCTGGACGGCATCCTGCTTTCGTTCTGCGTCTTCGCGCTCGCGTTCATCGCGCGGCCGATCGGCTCGATCGTGTTCTTCGACATCCAGCGCCGGTGGGGTCGGAGCACGAAGCTGACGCTCGCGTTGTTCGTTCTCGGCACCTGCACGGTGGGGATCGCTTTCCTGCCGGGATACGGCGCGATCGGCTACATGTCGTACGTGCTGCTCGCGTTCTTCCGCCTCGGGCAGGGCATCGCGCTCGGAGGATCGTGGGACGGGCTGCCGTCGCTGCTCGCGATGTCGGCGCCGCCCAAGCGGCGCGGCTGGTACGCGATGCTGGGTCAGCTCGGCGCGCCGATCGGGTTCATGATCGCGAGCGGCCTCTACCTGCTGCTCGTCGCGACGCTGTCGCTCGAGGACTTCCTCGACTGGGGATGGCGCTACCCGTTCTTCTGCGCGTTCGCGATCAACGTCGTCGCGCTGTTCGCGCGGCTCCGGCTCGTCGTCACGCACGAATTCGACGAGCTCCTTGCGCAGAAGGAGCTCGAGCCCACGCCTACCACCGAAATGCTGCGATCACAGGGCTACAACGTCGTTCTCGGCGCATTCGTGGCGCTTGCGGGCTACGCGCTGTTCCACGTCATCACGATCTTCCCGCTGTCGTGGATCCTGCTGTTTTCGGGTCAATCGATCACCGCGTTTCTCGCGATTCAGATACTTGCTGCGATCGTCGGCATCGCCGGCACGCTCGCCTCCGGCGTGATTGCCGACCGAATCGGGGACCGGCGGAAGACGCTCGGCTTCTTCGCCACGCTGATTGCCGTATTCAGCGGCTTCGCGCCGACGCTCCTCGACGGCGGCGCGCTCGGCCAGGACGTCTTCATGCTCATCGGATTCGCGTTGCTGGGGCTTACCTACGGGCAGGCGGCGGGCGCGCTCAACGCGAGCTTCGATCCGCAATACCGCTATACCGGCGCCGCGCTCACGTCCGACGTCGCCTGGTTGATCGGCGCCGGATTCGCCCCGCTGGCGGCGCTCGGGCTCTCCGCGTATTTCGGTCTCGGCTACGTGAGCCTCTATCTCCTCTCCGGCGCGGCCGGAACGCTCGCGGCGCTGTGGATCAACCGAAAGCTCGAAGAGAAGGACTAGGTTTCGGTTAGTGCAATGAACCCAAACGCGATGAGCGACGCCGACGAGCTCGCGCGGTTGAGTCGCGAGCTCGAGCAGGCGGAGCTCTACGAGATCCATTTGCGCAATCGCATCGTCGCCATACGCGACGAGCTCGCGGCGGGTCAGGTGTCGCGCGCGCTGTCGCTCTGCAACGAGACGCTGAACGAGATCGACAGCGCGACGGACGTCGTCGCGCCGTCGCCGTCGACGAGATAGTCAATTCACGCGCGGCTCGCCGTTCGGCAGCGCGACGTTGCACTGGGGAAAGATCCGCGCCTTGCACGCCCGGCAGATCTCCGGATCGAGCTCCGGATAGATCTTCGCGATCGGATCGACGGCCGCATCGAAGATCCGGTCCTCGCGTATCGCCTTTAAATACCCGCCTTGCTTCAGGAGCGCGTGGACCGCGTCCTTCATGAACCAGAAATAGAGGCCGCCGCCCATCCGTTCGCGGCGTAGCGCTTCGCGGCTCAGGAACTCCGCACCCGAGATGTCGACGACGTTGACGCCGCTCGCTGCGACCAGCAGGCGTTTCTGCTCGGGATTGTCGCGATCGACTGCCTGGAATGCGGTCTCCACGTGCTCGACGGCGCCGAAGAAGAGCGAGCCGTTGACGCGCAGCATCTTGAGCTGCGGACAATCGGGCAGCTCGGTGTCGGCGTCGAAGCGGAAAGGGCCGTCGCCGCGGAACAGCGGCTTGACGTCGCGAATCCCCGGCCGCGCCGCCTGGTTGAGAAACAGCAGCAGCGACAGCAGCACGCCGGCGTAGATCGCCGTCTGCAACCCGAGGAGCAGCGCCGCGAGCAGCGTGACGATCATCACCGAGGCCTCGGTGCGGCTCGTCCGGTAGATCGCCTTCATCCGGCGGACGTCGACGAGACCGTAGGCGATGAGCAACAGGATGCCCGCCATCGTTGCCAGCGGCAGGTACGCGGCGAGCGGAGCGACGAGCAGCACGATGCCGACCAGGAAGATCGACGAGAACACCGATGCGAGCGGAGTTTTCGCGCCCGCCTCGTAGTTCGCGCCACTGCGGTTGAACGATCCGGCCGACGGAAACGACGAGAAGAAGCCTCCGACGAGGTTCGAGACCCCCTGCCCGATGAACTCCTGGTTCGCGTCGATCCGCTGCCCCGAGCGAATGGCGAGCGTTCGGCCGATGCTGACACCGAGCGTGAGCGCGAGGATCGTCGTCGCCAGCGCGGTCGGCGCGACCTTCGTCAGCGTTTCGACGGAAAGATCCGGCACCGAGAGCGGCGGCAGCGCAGCGGGCAGTGCGCCGACGGTGGCGATCCGCGTGACTTCCGCCCCGAACCACGCGTTGAGGGCGACGGCGACGAGACTGCCGACGACCGTCGCAGTGATCATGAACGGGATCTTCTTGAAATAGCGCTTGGCGAGAATTCCGGCCACGACGGTAGCCACACCTACGCCGGTGGCCCAGGGATTCGCGTGCCCGATCTCGATCGCCGTCTGGCGCAGCGTCTGGACGAACGATGCGTCGGCCGGCATCGGGATGCCGAAGAACGACTTGAGCTGCTGCGTGGCGATCAGGATCGCGGCGCCCGTGCTGAAGCCGACGATAACCGTATGTGAAATGAAGTTGACGACCGCCCCGAGGCGGGCGAGTCCCATCGCCAGCTCGAACACTCCTACAAGAAACGTCACCGTGAGCACGAGCTGGATGTAGTCGGCGCTACCCGGCGCCGCCAGGTGACCGAGGCTCGCGAACAGCAGGATGGCGACTGCGTTCGTCGGGCCGGCGATCATGTGCCAGCTCGAGCCGAAAAGCGACGAAAGCGCCGGAGGAATCATCGCCGCGTAGAGTCCGTATTGCGGCGGGAGACCGGCAAGAAGCGCGAACGCGACACCCTGCGGCAACCCGAGGATCGCTCCGGTGAACCCGGCGACCAGGTCGGACTTGAGCGTCGAGCGGTCGACCGCCGGCAGCCATGACATGAACGGCAGCACCCGGCCGAGCGGCGACGCGCCGATTGCTCGTGCCTTCACAGGGCTGCCTCGGTCTCGTGGCTTCTTTATAGCTCGACGATCGCCATTATTGCCTAACGGCGCCTTTACAAACGAGGGGCATCGGCGTAGCTTCAATCGCTCCCCGGGAGAAATTCGGATGGGCAATCACAGGCATGTGCTGGTCGTCGAAGACGACGCAGACAGCAGAATGCTGCTGACGGCACTGCTTACGAACATGGGTTATTCGGTGACGTCGGCTGGCGGCGGCGACGAAGGCCTCCGCTTCCTGTACTCCGAGACAGCGTGCGACGCTGTCGTCGCGGACGTGATGATGCCGGGTATGTCGGGTGTCGAATTCGCGCGCATCACGCGCGAGATTCGCCCTGGAATTCCCGTCGCGCTGGTGACGGGTCGGGCCGACGGCATCGATTACGCAATCGATGCCGGCGCGATTCCTCTGCTGAAGCCGTTCACCCCCGAGCAGCTCGAAGCGCTGTGGGCCGATGCGGCGAGCGCAAACCAAGAAGGGCGCAAGCGTGCTCGCTCCGCGCCGGAGCGTTACAGCCCCAATTAGCGCGGCGCTCCGCTGCGCGTCCCCGGCCCGACCGGAGGGATCACGAGTTCTGCTCTATCCGCATCAGCAGCTGGTCGAGATTGACCGGCTTCGTCAGGTGATCGTCGAAGCCCGCGTCGCGGCTCTTGCGGATGTCGCCGTCGGCTCCAAAGCCTGTAACCGCGATCAGCAACGCGTGGCGCGTCTCGGGACGGCTACGCAGCGCCTCGGCAACCGCATAGCCGTCCATCTTGGGGAGGTCGATGTCGATGAGCACCGAGTCTGGACGAAACTGACGAACGAGCTCCAGCCCCTTTTCGCCGTCGCTTGCGACTCGCACCTCATGCCCTGACTGCTCGAGGAGAAGCTTCAGCCCCTCGGCGGCATCCTCGTCGTCGTCGATCACCAGGATTCGCTTGATCGCGACGCTCCTTCGATTTGCACCGGCCGTCTGGCTTGCGTCGGGTTGCTCCGAGGCCGTGCCCGGCGGAGGCCTTACCGGCAGTCGAACGACGAACTCGCTGCCTTTGTTCCGTCCGTCGCTGAACGCTTCTATCGTTCCGTCGTGCATCACGACGAGCCGCCTCGCGAGCGTAAGCCCAAGGCCGAGCCCTGTGCGATGCATGGATCGCTCGGCCTGAACGAAAAGGTCGAAGACGCGAGCCAACGCCGAAGGCTCGATTCCTGCGCCGTTGTCCGTAACCCGAACGACGGCCTGGACGTCTTCGTTGCCGCCGGGCTCCGTGCCGAGCGCGATCGAGATGCGGCCGCCTTCCGGCGTGAATTTGCTCGCATTGCTGAGCAGATTCACGAAGATCTGCTCGAGCCGCATCGGATCGCCGTCGACCCACGTGTCACCATCGGCCAGCAGAACCTTCAGGTCCTGTTTGCGCAGCTTGCGGTCCGACTCCGTCGAGTCGATCGAGTGACGCAGAACGCCATCGAGGTTGACTCGCTCGAAGCGAACGCGGATCTTGCCCTGCGTGACCCGTGAAACATCGAGCAGATCGTCGATCATTCGCACCATGTGCGCGGTCTGCCGGTCGATGATGTCGCGGGCGCGCGCGATGACCTTCTCGTCCTTCGAATCGAACAGCAGGCGCGACGCATTGCGCACGCCGGCGAGCGGATTGCGCAGCTCGTGCGCGAGCATGGCGAGGAACTCGTTCTTGCCTCGGTCGAGCTCGAGCAGCGCGGCCTCCGCCTCTTTCATGTCGGTGATATCGAACGTACCGCCGACGTATCCGATCAGATGACCGTCCGACTGTAAGCGCGGGATGCCGACCGTCTTCGTCCACCGGAATTCGCCGTCGGCACGGCGAAAGCGCGCACGCGACTCGAAGCTGCGGCGTCCCTCCTCGGCTTCGCGGTAAGCGCTGTCGAAGGCATCCCGGTCGTCGCGATGTATGAAGGCATTGATATTGAGGCCGCGAATCTCGCTCTCGCTCTCGCCGACGAATTCCTCGAAAGCCTTGTTGACGAAGCGATAGCCGTTCAGGTCGCTCATCCAGATGAGCACCGGCGCGTGGTCGGCGAGCATCTCGAAGCGGGCTTCGCTTTCGCGCAGCGCCTGCTCGGAATTCTTCTGCTCGTGGATGTCGAGCATGACGAGCACCACGCCGTCGATGTGATTCTCGACGGTCCGGTAGGGACGCAGCCGCATCAGGTACCAGCGCCCGCCTCGATCCTGCACTTCGCGCTCGTGGACCGTGACGTTCTGGATGACCTCCTGCATCAGGCGCTCGAGCTCATCGGTCGCGATGCTGAGCTTGATGTCCGAGAGCGGCCGCCCGACGTCGCCGGGGATCAGGTTGAAGAGCTTCTCGGCCGCCGGCGTGTACCGGCGGATGCGAAGATCGGGCCCGAGCATCACGATCGCGAGCTGGACGCTTGCAAGAAGATTCGTGAGGTCGTTGTTGCTCTGCGAAAGCTCGAGATTTCTGTTCTGCAGCTCGTCGTTGACGGTCGCGAGCTCTTCGTTGGCCGACTGGATCTCCTCCTTCGACGTTTCGAGCTCCTCGTTGGTGCTCTGCAGCTCCTCGTTCGCCGACTGCACTTCCTCGTTCGCGCTTTGCAGCTCTTCGTTTGCGGCCTCCTGCTGCTCGATCACCGACTGCAGGTAATCGCGCGTCGCAGCGAGCTCTTGCTTGACGCGAGCGTTCTCTTTGTCGACTTCGCTCGAGTCGGCGCGCGCGGCGGCGCGCTGGCTGCTTACCAGCGCCTCTTCATGGAGCTGTCGCGCGCGCGCGGCAACGTTGGCGGCGGGCTCCTCGAACGCCACGACGAAGGAAGCGCCGTTCGGCGTGCCGCGGTTCTTGAGCGGCATGATTGCCACGTCGACGTCGCGCCAGCCGCCGTTGGAGCGGACGCGCAACCCGTCGACGCGAACGGAAACGCTTTCCTTTCGCGCGCGTTGCAGCCCGCTGCGCACGCCCACCAGCAGGCCCTCACGCAGCATCTTGAGCACGTTGTGCGTCGCCCGCCCCGCGGGCGCGACGAGAAACGGGCCCGTATCGCCGCGGAAATGGAGAATATCGAGTTCCTCGCTCAGAACCACCGCAGGCGGAGCGTAGAGGCCGAGCAGCACACGGTCGGCTTCCTTCTGCGAATCGGCGCCGTGAGGCTCGCGTGGCTCGACGGCCGGCTCGATCCGTTGCCGATGCGGTTCCCAGCGATAGCCGCTGACCGGCACGTAGGCCTGCGTCGGCGCCGGCTTCTTCGCGTAGATCTTGTGCTTCGTGTCGACGATGTCGAACAGTTCTCGGTACGAGCCGATCGTCTCGGAGGCGCCCAGCCACAGATATCCGTGGTTCCGCAGCGAGTAATGGAGCATCGGGATCAGTCGCCGCTGCTGGTTGGGCTCGAGGTAGATCAGCATGTTGCGGCAGGCGACGAGGTCGAGGCGCGAGAACGGAGGATCGGCGAGGATGTTCTGGCGGGCGAAGACGCACATGTCCCGGATCGGCTTCGCGATCCGGTAACTGCCGTCAACCTCGATGAAAAAACGCCGAAGCCGGTCGGGAGCAACGTCCTGAACGATTCCCCTGGCATAGAGTCCGGCGCGCGCCTTGTCGATGCCGACGCCGTTCAGGTCGGTCGCGAAAATCTGCGCGTCCAGCGTCTGTCCCGACTGCTCGCGGAACTCGGTGAACGTCATTGCGATCGAGTACGCCTCTTCGCCCGTCGAACAGCCGAGCGCCCAGATCCGGATCGGCTCGTGCCTATTGCGTTCCTGCGAGAGCTTCGGGAATACGACCGTCTTGAGCGCGTCATAAGCTTCGGGGTTTCGGAAGAAGCTCGTGACATTGATCAGCATGTCCTGGAACAGCGCCTCGACCTCCGCGCCATTCGTCTGCAGGAACCGCAGGTAATCCTGCAGGTTGTGCAGCTTGTGCAGCAGCAACCGGCGTGCAATACGCCGGTTCAGCGTGTTGCGCTTGTAGCCGCTGAAGTCGACGCCCGTCGTCTGGCGCACGATGCCGAGGATTTTCTGCATCGTCTGCTCGTCGAGCGAGATCGCGCCTTCGTCGAGGGCGGGGCTGACGTACGGGTGACGGGCGATCCGCGCGAGCTCCCGGCCGATGTCGGTCGGAGCGAGGACGAAATCGATCGCGCCGGTCGCGATCGCGCTGCGCGGCATGCTTTGCTGCTCCGCGGTGCTGTCCTGCGCGAACGTGATGCCGCCCGCCGCCTTGATTTCCTGGATTCCGAGCGAGCCGTCATTCGCCGTCCCGGAAAGTACGACCCCGATGCTCTTGTGCCCGTGCTCTTCGGCGAGCGAGCGCATGAAATGATCGATCGGCCGTTGCTGGCCGCGGACTTCGGTGCGAGGCGCAAGCTGCAGGTGCCCGTCGCCGAAGACGAGGTCCTTTCCAGGTGGAATCACGTAGACGTGATCCGGCTCGACCGGCATATTGTTGTAGACCGGCGCGACCTTCAGCGCCGTGGCACGCGTCAGGATGTCGGGAAGCACGCTTTCGTGCGTCGGCGACAGGTGCTGGACGACGACGAACGCCATGCCCGTGTCGGTCGGCAGCGTGCCCAGCAGCGGTGAAATTGCTTCGAGACCGCCCGCGGACGCCCCGATCGCCACGATCGGAAACGGCAGGCTCTCCTTCGGCGTCAGGTGGTCGTCGATGACCGGATTGACGGCCGGCAGGACCGGATCGCTTGGGTCGGGAGCTGTCGCCGCGGGTGCTTCGGCCTGCTGCGCAGAGGGGGTCTGTCTCTTTGTCGGTTTCCGGGCCTTACCGCCACCTCCGCGCTTTTTGTCGGTTGCCATGCGCTCCTCCTCGCCACTCGGTGGACCCTGCAACGCCACCCTCGAGGCGGTGCCTTTGTGGTCCACGCCCCATCGTTCTCGCGCGCGCCGAGGGCGAATTATCTATTTTAGTCGCGCAACAGTCGCGTGCAACAGTTACGGCCACCACTCGCCGCTTCGACGACGTGACGATCGTGGCCCTCCTACAAATCGATTCGTGCGTCGAGCGCGCCGTCAACTCGTAGCGTCGCGTGGATTGTCAACAA
>DASSGI010000207.1:0-12571 GCA_035857655.1 Casimicrobiaceae bacterium
GTTCCGCCTCCTCTCGTTCGACGTCGAGCGAGCATCGTCCGCCGTCGCGACGGCGCTCGAGCTCCCCGCCAATGCCGACGTCTATCGGATGCGAAGGCTGCGGCTCGTCGAAGACGAAATCATCGGCCTCGAGGATCGCGCGATGCCGGAGCGGATCGGCAGCGCGGTGTCCGCGTCCGCGCTCGTCACCCGGCCCGCGACGCGCATCGTCGAAGCAGCACTCGGCACGCCGCTCGGCGGCATGACGGTGTCGGTCGGCGCGATGGCCGCGCCGACGGACATCGCGCGCGAGCTCGGGATCCGGCGCGGGAATCCGGTGCTCGTGCGCAGCCACGTCTTCTTCGACCAGCAAGGAAAACCCGCACTGACCGGCGAGTCGATATACCGCGGTGACAAGTACCGGTTCACGTACGGCTTCGGAAAGGGCGCCGTTCATGGCGAGCATGAACGAACGTGACGAGGCAATGCTTCCCGGGCCCGCCGCGGGCATCACGACGACGCGTTCGTTGACGCCGCAGCGCTGATGGCAGTCGACCCGATCACCACCGAGCTCGTCCAGGCGCGCCTCACCTCGATCGTGCGCGAGATGCGCACGATCATCATTCGCACCGCGTACTCGCGGATGATCATCGAGGGCCACGATTTCTCGTCGGCGGTGCTGACGTCGACAGGCGATCTCGTCGCCGCTTCCGAGCTCGAGCAACCCACCCATATTTCCGCGCTCTCGTGGTCGGCGCGAGAGCTCATCAGGAAATACGGCGACGACATCGGTCCCGGCGATCTCTACCTGCACAACGACCCGTACACCGGCGGCTCGCATCTGAACGACGTCGGGATGTTCTATCCGGTGTTCCATCGCGAGCGCTTCGTCGCGATCGTCGGCGTGATGGCGCACTGGCAGGACATCGGCGGCATGGTGCCCGGCAGCCTCTCCGGCAATGCGCGCGACATCTACCAGGAAGGGATCCGGATACCGTCGCTGCGGATCGCGCGTCGCGGCGTGTGGCTCTCAGAGGTGCTCGATCTGCTGTTCGCCAACGTGCGCGAGCCCGACGATCGCCGCGGCGATCTCGGCGCGATGGAAGGCGCGTGCCGCATCGCCGAGCGCAGGCTCCTGGCGATGGCCGGGCGCTTCAGCGTCGCGACGGTCGTCGAGGCGATGGATGCACTGCTCGCACGCGGCGAGCAGCGGATGCGCGAAGCGATCGCGCGGCTGCCCGACGGCGTGTACGCCTACCAAACGTATCTCGACAACAGCGGCGACTCGCCGGAGCCCATGCTGTTGCGCCTGACGCTGACGATCGCCGGCGACGAGATTCACGCCGATTTCACGGGAAGCGCGCCGCAGGTCGCGGGCCCCGCCAATCTCGGGCCGGCGCCGGCGACGACGGCGACGTTCACGATGGCGAAGGCGCTGCTCGATCCCTCCGGACCGATCAATGCCGGCGCGCAGCGGCCGCTCAGGATCACCGCTCCACTTGGGAGCGTCGTCAATGCCCGGCCGCCTGCGGCATGCGGCGCGATCGGCGAAGTGCGCCGCGCGCTGGAATCGCTCGTCGTCGGCACGCTGGGAATGGCGATCCCCGAACGGCTCGTCGGCGATCTCAAGGGGGCGTCGAACATCACGTCGATCAGTGGGCCTGATTTCCTGTTCGTCGAATTCCCGGCGGGCGGCACCGGCGGCACCGCCGTTGCCGACGGCAACAACTGCGTGCGCAACTTCGCTGAGGGCGACATCTCGTCGATCCAGCCGATCGAAGCGGTGGAGGCGAGCTGTCCGCTGCGCATCGAGCGCACGGTGCTGCGCGAGGATTCGGGCGGCCCCGGACTCCATCGCGGCGGTCTCGGGCTGCAGCGGGAAGTTCGCGTGCTCGCGGACAACGCGCGACTCTCGGTGCTCTCCGACAAGAACGTGATCCCGCCTTACGGCGTGCGCGGCGGCGGCACCGGCGCGCCGAATCGCTTCACCGTCGTTCGTGACGGCAGGGAGATCGAACCCTCGGCGCTGCCCGGCAAGATCACCGGGTTCGTGTTGCGCGCTGGCGACGTCGTGATCGAGCGCACCGCGGGCGGTGGCGGCTACGGCGATCCGCTCGCGCGCGATGCTGCGCTCGTCGCACGCGACGTGGAATTCGGGTACGTCTCTCCGGCCATGGCCGAATCCACCTATGGCGCAGCGCTTCGCGAGCAGCAGATTGCGCTGCGCGTGCAGCTCGTCGACGGGAACGGAACGCGGCTCACACTGCGAATCTCGCCGGCGACCTCGAAGCGGCTTCGCGCGCGCGATGGCGATCTCGTCGAAATCGTTCGCAACGACGGGCCGTCGCTGCTCGCCTGGGTAAGCGTGGCGTCCGACATCGACGACGATGCCTGCGAGATCCCGGCGTCGACGCGTCTCGTCGACCAGGAGATCGTCGTGAGGCGCGTGCGATGACAGCGAACCTGATCGCCGGCGTCGACGTCGGCGGGACGTTCACCGATGTCGTGCTGTTCGACGCGCGCGAGCAGGCGCTCGGCGTCACGAAAGTGCCATCGACGCCGAGGAACCAGGCGGACGGCGTGCGCAACGGCCTGCACGGCGTCATCCGCGATCTCGGCCATCTCGACAAGCTCGTCCACGGCACGACGGTGTCGACCAACACGATGCTGCAGGCGAGCGGCGCACGGATCGCGCTCGTCACGACGCGCGGCTTCCGCGATATCCTGGAGATCGGTCGCACGCGGCGGATGCTTCCGAGCCTGTACGACACGACGTTCGTGCGCCCGCCGCCGCTGGTGCCCCGTCCGTTGCGCTTCGAAGTCACGGAACGACTCAACGCCGACGGAACGGTGCTGACGCCGCTCGACGAGGCGGAGCTCGAGCGTATCGCCGCTGCGATACGCGCGTCGGGCGCCGAGGCGGTCGCAATCTGCTTCCTGCACGCGCACGTCAACGCCGCTCACGAGGTACGGGCAAAGGAGTGCCTGGAACGCGCCCTCCCCGGCGTCTGGATCACGACGTCGTCCGAGGTCGTGCCGGAATTCCGCGAGTACGAGCGCTTTTCGACGACCGCGATCAACGCCTACCTGCTGCCGGTGATGGACCGCTACATGTCGTCGCTCCGCGCGAAGCTCGGCGACGCGGGCTATCGCGGCGACGTGTTCACGATGTCGTCGGGCGGCGGCATCATGGACCTCGATGCCGCGCGCGCGATGCCCGTGCGCACGATCCTTTCCGGGCCCGCGGGTGGCGTTTCCGGCGCGCTCTGGATCGCACGAGCCGCGAATCTTCGCAACTTCATCACCTGCGACATGGGTGGAACCAGCACCGATGTCTGCCTCATCGAGAACCTGCACGCCTCCTCGGTCAGCGAGACCGCGTTCGCGGGCTACCCTATCAAGGGGCGAGAAGTCGCGATCAACACGGTCGGTGCCGGCGGCGGCAGCATCGCGTCGATGGAATCGGGACGCACGCTCAAGGTCGGGCCGCGCAGCGCGGGTGCCGAGCCGGGCCCCGCGTGCTACGGTCGCGGTGGCACCGAACCGACGGTCACTGACGCGAACGTCGTTCTCGGACGCCTCGGACCGCGCGTTCTCGGCGGCGTGATCCGTCCCGACATCGAACGCGCGCGCGCTGCAGTGGGCGCGCTCGCGAGCCAGCTTGGCGTCGCGGGCGTCGAAGCGATGGCCGAAGGAATCGTGCGGATTGCGGTCGCGCAGATGGCCAACGCGATCCGCGAGATTTCGCTCGAGTGCGGCTACGATCCGTCGGAGTTCGTGCTGCTCCCTTTCGGCGGCGCGGGTCCGATGCATGCAGCGCAGATCGCCGAAGAGATCGGCGTGACGGAGATCCTGGTGCCGATCCTCCCGGGCAACCTCTCCGCGCTTGGCCTTCTTGCCTCCGATCAGCGCTACGAGCGCGTGCGCACGTTCCGGGCGCGGCTCGCCTCGCTCGAGCCGGCGCGTCTCGCGCGCGCACTCGCGGAGCACGAAGCGGACGAAGGCGCGGCGCTCGCGCAGCGCGGCTTCGCGCCCGAGGCGATCCGCTTCGTGCACGCGCTCGACATGCGCTACGTGCGGCAGGCGTTCGAGCTCACGGTCGAGCTTCCTGTCGGCGCCCGCGAACCGGACGCGCTGCGGCGGCAGTTCCTCGACGCGTATGCGCGTCATTACGGACGCGCCGACGACAAGAGCGAGATCGAGATCGTGAACCTGCGCACCACCGCGATCGGCCTCACCGACCATCCACGCTTCCCGCCGCTCCGCGCGAGCGCCGATCGCCTCGCCGATGCGGTCATCGCGCAGCGGCCGGTGATCGTCGCTGCGCGCACGCTGAATGCGTCGGTGTACGAGCGTGAGCGGCTGCCCGTCGATGCCGAGTTCGACGGGCCCGCGATCGTCGAGGAAGACGGATCGACGACCGTGGTCCTCCCGGGATGGCGGGGGCGCCGCGACGATCGCGGCAACCTGCGCCTCTCGACAACCTGACGAAGGAGTCTCCATGCGCCCGAATCCGATCCGCCAGAAGCTCGCCCGCGGCGAGCAGGTGATGGGGATGATGCATTTCACCGCGAGCCCGATGATCGTCGAGGTGATGGCGAGCGCCGGACTCGATTTCTTCATCATCGACTTCGAGCACAGTCCGATCGACATCGGGATGGCCGCGCATCTGGTGCGCGCAGGCGACGCCGCCGGCATTGCGCCGCTGCTGCGCATTCCCGACGTCGATGCCGGGCTCGTGAAAAAAGTCCTGAACCTCGGCGTCCAGGGCATCGTGCTCCCGCACGGGACGCGCGAGTCCTGCGCAGAGCTGCTGAATGCAGTGCGCTACGAGCCCGACGGCGTCCGCGGATCATGCCCTGCGATTCGCCAGGCGAACTACGGGCCGCCCGATTGGAAGGCGTTCCAGGACGAAGCGAATCGCGAGATCCTCGTGATTCCGCTGATCGAGGATCCGGCGACCGTCGACGACATGGATGCGCTTGCGGCGATGCCCGGCCTCGACATTTTCTTTCTCGGTCCGTTCGACTACTCGGTCGCCGCGGGCGTGCCCGGCGTCACGTTCGATCATCCGGTGCTTTCCGGCGCCATCGAGCGGATGGTGAAAGCCACGAAGCCCCGCGGAAAGTACGTGATGACCTCGGTCGGCGACCGGATCGACACCAAGCTCGGCCGCCGCCTGCTCGACATGGGCGTGCGGATGATCAGCTACAGCGCCGACGCGCTCGTGTTTCGTCGCGCGTGCCAGGACATCGCGCGCCTGAAGCTTCCGGCCTGATGACCTCGTTCGCGGTCGAGCCGATCGCCGGCGCGCTCGGTGCGGAGATTCGCGGCGTCGATCTCGCGCGGCCGCTTGACGACGACGTCGTCCGCGCGATACGGCAGGCGCTGCTCGACCACCTGGTCGTGTTCTTTCGGGACCAGCAGCTCACGCCCGCGCAGTTCATCGCGTTCGGCGAACGCTTCGGCACGCTCGGGCGTTATCCGTTCGTCGCGGGATTGCCCGATCATCCGGAGATCATCGAGGTCGTCAAGCTACCGCACGAGCGCAACAACTTCGGCGGCGTGTGGCATTCGGACACGACGTATCTCGACGAGCCGCCGCTCGGCTCGATGCTCTATGCGCTCGACGTGCCGCCGGCGGGCGGCGACACGCTGTTCGCCAACATGTTCGTCGCCTTTGAGAGCCTGTCGGAGGGCATGCAGGCGATGCTGCGTGAGCTGCGCGCGGTCAACAGCTCGGCGCGCGCCGATGTCTCGCGCACGCGCGAGGATCGAATTGCGCAAAGCCCCGGCAACGAGGCGCAGCGCGCGTTCGAAGCGGTGCATCCGGTCGTGCGCACGCATCCCGAATCGGGCCGCAAAGCGCTCTACGTCAACCTCGCGCATACCGCGCGCTTCGAAGGCATGACCGAAGCCGAGAGCGCGCCGCTGCTCGACTTCCTGTTCCGGCACCAGGTGCGGCCGGAGTTCACGTGCCGCTTTCGCTGGACCCGGGGGGCTCTCGCGTTCTGGGACAATCGCTCGACACAGCACAACCCGATCAACGACTACCACGGTCACCTGCGAAGGATGCTGCGCATCACGATTGCCGGCGACAGGCCGCGATGACGCTCTCCGCATTGGCGCGGTTTGCGGCAACCGCCGACGACTTTCCGCAGGCGGTCGTTGAGAAGTCGAAAGCATGTCTTCTCTATGCGCTTGCCGTCGGGGCGGCAAGCGTCGCCAGGTCGCAACCCGCAGTGGCAGCGCGCGCATTCGGCGCAGACGGAGGACCGGCGACGCGATTCTTCGACGGCGCACGCTGCGACGCTGCGACCGCCGCGTTCGGCAACGGCACGCTGCTCCATGCGCGCACGCAGGACGATGCGCATCCGGCCGGACACGTCGGCGCCGTCGTGGTTTCCGCTGCGCTCGCGGTCGCCGAAACGGTCGGAGCGAAGGAATCCGAGCTGATCGCTGCGTTGGTCGCGGGTTACGAAGTCGCGCTGCGCATCGGTCGCGATCACGCCGCGGACCTGAGCGCGCGCGGCTTTCGCACGACGCCCGCGTACGGTGTGTTCGGCGCCGCGGCCGCTGCCGGTCGCTTGCTCGGGCTCAGTCATGACGCGATGACACATGCGCTCGCGCTTGCCGCGAACATGGGCGCAGGACTCCGCGAATACTCGGAGGCCGGCAGCGAAGACTATGCGTTCCAGGCCGGCTTCGGCGCGAGCAACGGCATCATTGCTGCGCGACTTGCGGCTGCGGGAGCAACCGGGGCGGCCTCGGCGCTCGACGGCAAGGCCGGATTCTTTCGTGCGTTCGGCGAAGCGCGCAGCGACTATGGCAGGCGCGTCGCCGATCGGCTCGGAGAGGCGTTCGAGATGCTCGCCGTCACGTACAAGCCGTATCCGATCTGCCAGTTCCATCGCGGGCTGGTGCGCGGGATGAGCATCCTGCGCGAGCGCGCCGGGCCTGCCGAGCTCCAGGCGGCAACTCTTCGGATGCACCCGTTCGAGGCCGACTTCTTCGGCGTGCGCTATGCCGGTCCGTTCACGACGTTTCCGCAGACGTTCATGAGCGCGCCGTTCTGCGCGGCGCTCGGATGGACGCGCGGCGCGGCGACGCTTGCCGGCCTCACGGACTTCAAAGCCCGCGACGTGCTCGCTGTCGTGCCGCACATTGCGATCGTCGCCGACGCGACGCGTCCGCGCTACTCGCCGCGCGTCGAGGTACGCCTCTCGAGCGGTGCGAGCCTCGAATGGGAAGAGCGCGAAGGCGCGAATGCGTACCTGCTGACCTGGGTCGCCGCGCGCTCGATCGCCGGGCAGCTCGCGAGCGAAACGGGGACCGCCGCGGAGACCACCCAACGACTGGTCGCCGCGGTCGAGTCGATGAAAGTCGCCGTCGTCGTCGACGCGATGCGCCGGGCCTGCGGCGACCGCGGCTGACCCGGCGGTCGCCCGAGTAGCGCTATTGCTGGAGCGAGCCCGGCTCCGACTTTCGTTCGACTCAACCTCGCGTCCGCTGCGCCATGTCGATGCCTGCGCGTGCCGTCACGCCTTCGATGCGCCAGGTCCGCGTATCGACGGCCAGGCCGGGGCCGCGCGTGGTCACGATCACCTCGCGCCCATCGTCCGACCAGGCGATACCCGCGATCACCTCGCCTTCCGGCACGAACACTTCGCGCAGGCGCACGACACTGCCTCCGGAAACGCGGAGCACCCGGACATTGCGCATTCCAACGCTTGCGACCGCCACACGGCCTCCATCGGGCGAGGTCGCGACGAACGTGTCGGTCGCATTCGGAGCGCTGCATCCGGCGTTGAAGACGAACGCAGCTGCGGCGACGACCAAGGCGAAAAAGAGCGATTGCATCGAAGACTCCTTGCAAGCCAACTTCGGCACCTGTACAGTAGCAGACAGTTTTGGATGGACTCATATACAGTTTTGGCTCACCGTCACTGACTGTCATGGTCGTCTGACCGGTACACCGCATGGTCGATCTCCGCCTCGAGCCCGATGCACCGGTGCCGCTCGTCGAGCAGCTCGTGAGCGGGATGCGCCGTCAGATCGACGGGCGGCTGCTCCGCGCAGGTGCCCGGCTGCCGTCGATCCGCTCGCTTGCGGCTCAGCAGCGGGTCTCGCGTTTCACCGTCGTCGAAGCCTATGACCGCCTGGTCGCGTCGGGACATGTCGAATCGCGGCGCGGCTCCGGCTTCTACGTCTGCGCACCCGCGGTCCCGGAAACCGCGTCCGACCGCACCGGCGGACTCGATCGCGCCGTCGACGTCGCGAACCTGATCGCCGAGCTGTGCAGCGACGACGCTCGCGCGTTGCTCGACGGCGATCGCCTGTTCGCCGGAGGACTGCTGCCGAACGAGTGGCTCGAAGCGTCCGGCATCCGGCGCCACGCGCGCCTCGTCGCATCGCGCGGGCCGGAGCTCGTCGACTTCAGCGTCGCGCTCGGCTATCGCCCGCTGCGCGAGTCGATCGCACGCCGTCTCTCCGATGTGGGCATCGCGGTCCGCCCCGAGCAGGTGCTGCTGACCAACGGAGTGACGCAGGGCTTCGATCTCGTGATCCGCCATCTCGTCGCGCCGGGCGACGCGGTGCTCGTCGACGATCCGGGTTACTACAACCTTTTCGGGCACCTGAAGCTTGCCGGCGCGCGCCTCCTGCCGGTGCCGCGCGGACGCGACGGTCCCGATCTCGAAGCGCTCGCGTCGCTTGCCACCGCGCACGCTCCGAAGGTGTACTTCACGATGTCGGTGCTAAACAATCCCACGTGCATGAACATCGAGCCGGCAATCGCACACCGGCTGCTGCAGCTCGCCGCGCAGCACCGGTTCTATCTGATCGAGGACGACGTGTTCTCCGACTTTGCGGAGCAGGCGCCGCCGCGACTTTCCGCGCTCGATCGGCTCGAACGCACCTTCTATCTCGGCAGCTTCTCGAAGACTCTGTCGGGAAACCTGCGGTCGGGATTTCTCGTGGCGTCTCCCGACACGGTCGACGCGTTGACGCGGATGAAGCTGCTGACGGGACTGACGACGCCGTCGTTCGCCGAGCGGCTGATCCACGAAATGCTCGTCGGCGGACAGTACCGCAAGCACGTTGCACGAATTCGCGATCGGCTGAGCGCGCGCCGCGCGCGCATGGCACAGGGTCTCGAACGGGCGGGATGGACGCTCGCGACGATGCCGGACGCCGGCCTCTTTCTGTGGGCGCGGCATCCGGATATCGACGACTCGGTATGGTTCGCGCAGGGTGCGCGTCGACTCGGGATCATCCTCGCGCCTGGGGCGTCGTTCCGCCCGTTGCTCGACAAGAGTCCGTGGATGCGCTTCGCAGCGAGCGCCGTGCCGACCGCCGCGGATTACCGCGTGTTCGAACGCGCGCCGAGGATCGCCGCCGACGCACGCAAGGCGGCGAAGTAGCGCGTCGCGCGAGCGCAGTGCGCATCGCGCGAGGATCGATCAGCTATCGGTTCCGCAGCGTGGGATCGCGCTCGGGCCCCGCGACGACGCCGGCGTCATGCAGACGTCCGATCGCGGGCGAGTCGAGACCGAGCACGTCGTGCAGGACCTCGTCGGTATGCTGTCCGAGCAGCGGCGCCGGCGTGCTCGCGCTACGCTCCTCGCCCGGAGCACGCACTGGCGTACCCGCTGCGAGATGCGCGCCGATGCCGGCCGTCTCGATGCGCTCCCAGACGGGATTCGAAGGACCCACGCGAGCGTCGTGCCGCAGGAGATCGCGCGTCGTGCGATAGGGCCCCCAGCACACGCGGTTCGCGTCGAAGGCCTGCTGCACCTCCGCCAGCGTCCGTGCTGCGCACCAGCGTTCGACGATCGCGGCGATCGCTTCGCGCCCTTCGTAGCGTTCTGCTTCGCGCGCGAAGTCGAAACCGGACGCTCGTTCCAGTGCTGCGATCTCCGCTTCCATCGCACACGCCTTCACGAGTGCGGTCCACTGGCCGGACGAGATCGCCGCGACGATCACGCGCGCCCCCTCCTTCGTTCCGAAGTCGCGGCCGAACGCGCCGTAGATGTAGTTGCCGATCGCCGGGCGGTCGCGATCGAGCAGCTCCGCCTCGGCGGTGAGTCCGAGGTGTGAAAGCATCGCGAATGCGACGTCGGAGAGCGCGATCCGCAGTTCGGCGCCCTGCCCGGTGCGCCGCCGGCGCTCCACTGCAGACACGACGGCGAATGCCGCCTGGAAAGCGCACGCGACGTCCCACGCCGGCAGCACGTGATTGACAGGCGACTGCGGCGATCCCGCGCCGGTGATCATCGGATAGCCCGTTGCGCTGTTTACCGTGTAATCGACCGCCGTCGTTCCATCCGGGTTGCCCTCGATCGTGCAGGTGATCACGTCCGGGCGCGCTTTCGCGAGCAGGGCGTGGGCGAGCCATTGCGTCACGATATTCGTAAGAAGGACTCCGCCGTTCCAGCGGCTCGCGGTCACGAGGTTCTTCACGAGCTCGCGGCCTTCCGCCCGGCGCAGATCGACGGCGATCGAGCGCTTGTTCTTATTGAGACCGGTCCAGTAGAGGCTGCGGCCCGACGGCATCACCGGCAACCGGCCGTAGTCGATGCCACCGCCAATCATCTCCACGCGGATCACGTCGGCGCCGAACTGCGCAAGCGTGAGCCCCGCAAGCGGCGCTGCAATGAACGCCGAGCTCTCGACGACGCGCAAATCGAGGAACGGCACGCTCACGATCGATGCCCACGCGTCTTCAGGGCGCGCAAACCGTGGTCGTGCCGGTTCTTCACGCTCGTGAATCCAGCGCTTGCTGAAACAGCGATTTCGCGACGACCTTCAGCGCGAGCGTCTCCTCCGCGCCCTCGAAGATCGACAGCACGCGCGCATCGACGAAGTAGCGGCTGACCGCGGTCTCTTCCGCGAAGCCCATGCCGCCGTGAATCTGCATCGCCTCGCGCGTCACCCATTCGGCGGTGCGGCAGGCGAGGAGCTTCACGAGGCTCGCCTCCATCCGCCCACCGCCGGCGTCGAGCTGGCGACCGACCGCAAACGCCAGATGCCGGCACGCCGCGAAGCGCGCCGCCATTGTCGCGATCTTCGCTCGCGTGAGCGGATAGTCGACGAGCGGTGCGCCGAACACCTTGCGGTCCTTCGCATAGCGAATCGCGGCCTTGAGCGCCGCGCCCATCACGCCGAGCGCTCGCCCGGCCGTCTGGATGCGACCGCCGACCATTCCGGCCATCGTGAGGTAGAAGCCCTTGCCGAGCCCCGCCTCTTCGCCGATCACGTTGGCATCCGGGACGAAGAAGTCCTCGAACGCGAGATCGAACGAATGCAAGCCGCGAAAGCCGATCGTCGGAATCGCGCGCCCGCCCAGCGAACCGCCGCCCTCCTGCACGTAGGTGAACTGATGGCCGTCGTACGACGGCTTTTCGACGAGCAGCACCGAGAGGCCGCGGTGACCCGCGTGCCGATCGGGATTCGTCCGCGTGACCACCATCAGCACGCCTGCCTTGCCGGCGAACGTGCACCACGTCTTGGCACCGTTCAGCAGCCATCCACCCTCGGTGCGCGTGCCCCTGAGCGTCAGGTTCGCGACGTCGGACCCGTGGTCGGGCTCGGTGATCGCGATTGCGCAAAGCGGCTCGCCGGCGGCGAGCTTTGGCAGCCAGAGCTGTTTCTGCGCCTCGGTGCCGCCCGCGAGCAGCGCACGCGCGAGAATCTCCGGTCTCGTGATCAGGCTGCCCGCTGCTGCGAGCGAAGCTTCCGACAGCGCTTCGGTCACCGCGATCATCATCGGCGTGTTGTCCTGTCCCTCCGGTGCGCTGCCGCCGTACTGCTCCGGGATCGACAGGCCAAAGACACCCATCTCGCGCAGCGGCCCGAGCAGCGTCTCGGGAACCGTCAGGTCCTCGCGGTGGATTCTCTCGGCGAGCGGCGCGACGACATCGGCCGCAAAGCGCCGGAAGGCATCGCGCGCGAGCGCCGCTTGCTCGTCGAGCGCAACTTCCGCAACGTTTCCGTCCGCATCGGCCAGGGCAGCGCCGAGCCGCGACAGCGTTTCGGGGCCCGCCGCGTCCCGGCGCAACGCGCGCAGCTCGTCGCTGCAGACGAGCGCGTTCAACGCAGCTGCGTCGATGCCGCCGGCGGCGTAGACGCTCTGCAACCGATTCGCGACGCCGACGATCGCCTCCGTCGTGAACGCGAGCGCGAGCATCGCGTCGAGCTCCGTCCCTTTCTCGTTCGCATCGAGCAGCGTCCGCGCGGCGAGAAGGTCGGCCGCGGCAAGCGCCAACTCGTAGCTCGCCCATTGTTCGGCGTCGAGGCGAGCGTCGTCGAGCTTGCCGTCCTTTGCGCAGCGCGACGCGAGCGTCGCAACGGCGGCGTTGAACGCTCCGTCGAGAACGTCGAGCAACGAGCGTGCGGCGGCTATGCTAGAAACTCCTCGGCAGGCCGAGCAGGTGCTCGGCGACGTACGAATAGATCAGGTTGGTCGAGATCGGAGCCACTTGATAGAGACGCGTCTCGCGAAACTTTCGCTCGACATCGTATTCGTGAGCGAAACCGAACCCGCCGTGCGTCTGCAGACAGACATTTGCCGCCTCCCACGACGCCTTCGCCG
>DASSGI010000208.1:0-6623 GCA_035857655.1 Casimicrobiaceae bacterium
AGGCGACAAGAAGGGTGACGAGCGCAAGGCAATCATGAGCACCTGCCTCTCCGGCAAGGACACGGCCAAGAACGCGCAACAGGAAAAGATGAAGGCATGCAACGCGAAGGCAGGCGACAAGAAGGGTGACGAGCGCAAGGCGTTCATGAGCGAATGCCTGAAGGCGGCGCCGCCTGCGTGATCAGATCTCCGAAAACACGGCCGGGTGACCTCCTGTCCATCCGGTCGCGGCTGACAAGGCCCCTCCGGGCAACCGGCTGGGGCCTTGTTTTGTGAGCTTCCTTCTCGCGCGCTACGCCGCTTTGCGAATCAGCAGTCCCTTGAGGTAATCGCCTTCGGGAAAGGCAAGTGCGACCGGGTGGTCGGCCGCAGCGCTGAAGTGACCGATGACCGCCGCTTCGACCGCCGCGTCGAGCGCTGCGCCGGCGACGATCTTCCGGAAGAGCGCGGCATCGATCCCGCCCGAGCAGGAAAACGTCGCGAGCACCCCGCCGGGACGCAGGAGCTTCAGCGCCCAGAGATTCACATCCTTGTAGGCGCGCGCCGCGCGTTCCGCATGCGCAAGCGTCGGCGCGAATTTCGGTGGATCGAGCACGATCAGGTCGAAGGCGGCTCCCGCGTCCCGCATTCTGCGCAGCTCGGCGAACGCGTCGGCCTCGCGCCACTCGGCGCGATCGGCAGGCAACGCGGGATTGCGAGCGAGGTTCTCGCCGGCGACCTTGATCGCCTCCGCCGAGCTTTCGATGGACGCCACGCGCAACGCGCCGCCGGCGAGCGCCGCCAGCGCGAAGGCGCCCGTGTAGGCGAAGACATTCAGCACCTCTCGGCCGGCGGCCAGCGCGCGTACGGCCGCGCGGTTGTCGCGCTGATCGAGGTAGAAGCCCGTTTTCTGCCCGTTGACGACGTCGACGCGATACGCGATGCCGCCCTCGACGAACGTCACGATCTCCGGGAGCTTCCCGTGCGCGACGCCGCTCCGCGGCGCAAACCCCTCGAGCTTGCGCACGTCGGCGTCCGAGCGCTCGTAAACGCACGCCGCCGCCGTGGATGCGACGATCGCCTCGACGATCGCATCGCGCCAACGCTCGGCGCCCGCCGAGGAGAGCTGGAGCACCACGATGTCCTCATAGCGATCGGCGATCACTCCGGGCAGCCCGTCGGATTCACCGTGGATCAGGCGGCAACCCGTGTGCAGTCGATCGAGCATCGGGGCGCGCGCTTTGACCGCTCGCGCAACGCGTCTTGCGATGAATCGAGCGTCGACGGCTTCGCGCGCATCGAACGACCACACGCGTGCGCGGATCTGCGATTGCGGAGAGAACGCCGCCCACGCGACGAACTTGCCGTCGGCGTCGCGGACTACCACGGTGTCGCCGGGCTCGAGAGGTCCGGCAGTCGACGCGATCGCGCCGGAGAAGATCCACGGGTGGCGCTGGCGCAGCGACTTGTCGCGCCCGGGCTTCAAACGCAGCACCGGGCTCGCGTCAGCGCCCATCGCGCTAACAGGCCCTAACCGAGCGTGACACCTGCCAGCAGGCCTACGCCGTAGGTGACTGCGCCGGCGAGTCCGCCGAGCGCGAGCATGCGCAGCCCGGAGCGCAGCGCGCCGCGCCCGGTAAACAGCGAAAGAAGCGCACCGACGCCGAACAGGCTGACGGCCGTGATGCCGATCGCTATCGGCAACGCGCGCGATCCCGACGCGATCATGAACGGCAGCAGCGGCAACAGCGCTCCGCCCGCGAACGAGAGGAACGACGACACCGCCGCGCCCCACGGCGAACCGAGCTCGTCGGGGTTCAGGCCGAGCTCCTCGCGCGCAAGCGTGTCGAGCGCGTGCTCCGGATCGGCGACCATCTTCGTGGCGAGCCGCGAAGCTTCCTTCGCCGGCAGGCCTTTCGCCGTATAGATGAGCGCGAGCTCCTGCGCTTCCGCCTCCGGGTACTGGGCGAGCTCGTCGCGCTCGAGACCGATCTGGTATTCGAAGAGCTCGCGCTGCGAGCGCACCGACACGTACTCGCCCGCGGCCATCGCGAACGCGCCCGCGCACATGCCGGCGACACCGGTGAGCAGCACGACGCGCGCGTCGGTGCTCGCGCCGGCAATGCCCAGGATCAGGCTCGCGTTCGACACGAGGCCGTCGTTGACGCCGAACACCGCGGCGCGCAGATTGCCGCCGCGGCCAAGACCGCGGTGCCGCAGTTCGGTGCCCGATCCGGCGATCGGCGTCGCGTGGCCGACGTCGCGTCGAGGTACCGAGCCGTAGACCGCCATCCCGCGCACCTTCATCGCAGCGAGCACGCTTTTCAACGGCCGCGGACCGAATCGCCGCACGAGCGCGGCGACCAGGCGAGTGCGTGTGTCCGGGACGTACGGACCGGGCGGCGAATGACCGCGCGCGGTGAGCTGCGCTCGCCAGATTGCCGACTGCGCCTCGGCTTCTCCGGCCATTCGGCGGAAGAGCTCGGCGCGCGGCGTGCCGGCTTCGGCCTCCGCGCAAACGCGATAGAGCAGCGCGGAGCGTTGCTCCTCGTTCCAGCTTTCGAGCGGATTCGACATGGTCTTCAGCGACTGCCGCTCGTATTGGCGGCCCGCGTTTGATCGGTGATGCGCATGGTTAGCGTCCGGCTCCTTCGCCCGCCGTCGCTCCGTCGATGCGCGCGAGGACCTCCGGCGTCAATCTCGACACGACGTCGAGCGCTTTCATGTTCTCGACGACCTGTGCGGGGCGGCTCGCCCCGGTGATCACCGTCGACACGTGCGGATTCGTGAGACACCATGCGAGCGACATCTGCGCAAGTGTGCACCCGAGCTCGGCGGCGATCGGAGCGAGCCGGCGAACGGCGGCGATCTTCTGCTTGTCGGTCAGTCGCTCGACGAGAAATTCGTAGCCCTTCAGCGTGCCGCGCGAACCGGGAGGAACGCCGTCGTTGTATTTGCCGGTCAGGAGGCCCGACGCGAGCGGACTCCATATGGTCGTACCGAGCCCGATGTCGGCGTAGAGGCGCGCGTATTCGCGCTCGACGCGCTCGCGCGCGAGGAGGTTGTATTGCGGCTGCTCCATCACCGGCTTGTGCAGGTGATGCTTGTCCGCGATCTGCCACGCCGCCACGATCTCCGCGGCGTTCCATTCGGACGTGCCCCAGTAGAGGGCCTTGCCCGCGGTGATGATGTCGTGCATCGCGTAAACGGTCTCCTCGATCGGAGTCTCCGGATCCGCGCGATGGCAGAAGACGAGGTCGACGTAGTCGAGGGCGAGACGGGCGAGCGAGCCGTCGATCGCCTGCATCAGGTACTTGCGGTTGAGCGTGTTCTTCTCGTTCGGGCCGTCGTGGAGGCCCCAGAAGAACTTCGTCGAGATGATGTACGCCGAGCGCCGCCACCCCATCCTCTTCAGGACCTCGCCCATCAGCGTCTCGGACACGCCCTTCGCGTAGACCTCCGCGTTGTCGAAGAAGTTGACCCCGGCGTCGAAAGCGGCCGCCATGCACTCGCGCGCAGCGTCCCCACCCATCTGGTTGCCGTAGGTAACCCACGACCCGAACGAGAGCTCGCTCACCTTCAGTCCCGAAGCGCCGAGCCGACGGTATTTCATCGCGGTCATGGTTCGATCCTGGAGTGCGGCCGCGCCAGGAAGGGCGCGGGCGGTAGAATCACGTCCGCCATTGTACCCAGAAGGATCGCTCGATGCCGTCGGCCCGTGCCGCAAGGACCCACCGCAACAGGCGGCGCGCTTCCGCCAAGCCGCCTCTGTCCGTCGATGCGCTGTGGGAAGTCAGGCGTGTCGCATCGCCGACGCTGTCGCCCGACGGCGCGCTTGCATGCGCTGCGGTGACGAGCGCGGACATGGCGACCAACGAGAGTTCGACCGAGCTCTGGCTCTTTCCCACGGGGCTTGCCGGCGCGTCCGGGGCGAAGCCGCGCCGCCTCACCGCCGGCGACAAGGATAGCGAACCGAAATGGTCGCCCGATGGCCGCTGGATCGCGTTCACGGCGAAGCGCAAGGACGACGACGAGCCGCAGATCTATCTGATCGCCCCCGACGGCGGCGAAGCGCGTCGACTGACGAAGGTCGCCAACGGCTGCGCCGCGCTCAAGTGGTTCGGGGACAGCAAACGCATCGCGTTCGTATCGTCGATCTGGCCCGACCTCGCGACCGATGCCAAGCAGGCGAAGCGACGCAAGGAGCGGAAGGATACGAAAGTCAAGGCGCACGTCACCGAGCGCGCGGAATTCCGCTATTGGGACCATTGGCTCACCGACGGACGGGAGCCGCACGTCTTCGTCTGCGACATTGCAACCGGCCGGTTCCGGGACGTGCTCGCGGGAACGGGCCTCGCGCTGCCGCCCTGGGAACCGGGCAGCGCCGATTACGACATCGCGCCGGACGGCCGCGAGATTGCGGTCACCGTCGATCTCGCGCGCGAGCCTGCGATGATGAATCGACGCGATGTGGCCACCGTGCAGATCGGCGGTCGGCGCAAGCGCGTTGTCACCTCCGAAACGGGAACGGACGACGCGAATCCCGCGTACTCGCCGGACGGGCGCTTTCTCGTGTTCCACTCGTCGGATACCGCCCGCTCCTTCAACGACCAGGGCTGGCTCACGCTCTACGAGCGGCGCAGCGGCCGCAAGCGACGGCTCGCGCCGCGCTTCGATCGGCAGCCCGCGCACGCGGCATGGTCCGCGGACTCGCGCTCGGTGCTGTTCACTGCCGAGGATCGGGGTCGGATCTGCCTGTGGCGGCTTGCGGTCGCAGCAGCGAGCGCCGCGCCGGCGCTTGTCGTACGCGGCGGCGCGATCGGCAATTTTTCGCAGTCTCGCGAGGGGTCGATTCTCGCGTTCGATCGCTCGTCTTCGCAGCATCCGCCGGCGTTGTTTGCGTGCCGTGCCGATGGCAGCGCGGAGCGTCCGATCGAATCGCTCAATCACGCGCTCCTCGGTCGGCACAGGATAGGCGACGTGCGCGAGGTGACGATCAAGGGCTGGGGCGGCGCGCCGATTCAGATGTGGATCACCTACCCGCCGGGTTTCGATCCGGCGAAGAAGTGGCCGCTGCTGCAGACGATTCACGGCGGCCCGCACTCCGCGCATCACGACGGATGGCATTTCCGCTGGAACAACCAGGTGTTCGCCGGCCGCGGATACGTGGTGGTCGCCGTCAACTATCACGGGTCGTCGGGATTCGGGCAGAAGTGGCTCGAGACCATCATCGGGCGCTACGGAGAGAAGGAGCTCGCCGATGTCGAGGCCGGCACCGACTGGATGCTGCGTCAGCGCTACATCGATCGGTCGCGCCTCGCCGCGAGCGGTGGCAGCTACGGCGGTTTCATGGTCGCGTTCATGAACGGCCACACGGACCGCTACAAGGCATTCGTCTGCCACGCGGGCTGCTACGACTGGGTGAGCATGATGGCGACCGACGGATATCACTTCTTCGCTGACGAGCTCGGATCGTTCCACTGGAACAACCCGGCGCGCGTGATGAAGCAGTCGCCGCACCATTACGTGAAGCGCGCAAAGACTCCCACGCTCGTCATTCACGGCGAGCAGGACTTTCGCGTCCCCGCGACGCAGGCGCTGCAGTATTACGACACGCTGAAGGCGAAGAAAGTGCCGGCGCGACTCGTCTACTTTCCCGACGAGAACCACTGGATACTGAAGGCGCAGAATTCGCGCCTCTGGTATCGCGAGTTCTTCGCGTGGCTCGACCGCTACGCACCCGGCGGCCCGGCACGCGCGAAGCGCTAGCGCCACGGGGCGAGTGGGTTCATACGCGGGCTTAGGCCTGCGCATGCGCCCGCGTACGAACCCACTCGCCCCGGTCGGACGTCGGCGATTTGCAGGCGAGCCGCGTGCGGCTTCGCGAGCAGGCGCTTGCAGAGCCTAAGCGATGCGGCATCGAACGGAGCGTGCGGGTTCGCACGCGGGCGCATGCGCAGGCCTAAGCCCCCGTGCCGACGCGCACGCTCCGTTCGACTGCGAAGACTTACGGCGCGACGGGGCTACACCGCCGTCAGCGGCGGCCCGTTGACCTTCTTCTCGTAGGCGCCCTGGCAGTCGACGCAGCGCTTCGCCGTCGGATACACGGCAAGCCGCGCCGGCGCGATTTCGATGCCGCAGTCGATGCATTCGCCGTAGGTGCCATCGCGCATTCGCGCCAGCGCCGCGTCGACCTCGGTCAGCTCGGCGAGCGTGTGGCGAACCTCGGCGAGGTCGAGCTCCGCGAGTCCGTCGGCGACGCCCCATTCGTCGCCGCTTTCCTTGATGCGGTTGCGCAAGCCGACGACGCGGTCGTCGTCGCTTCCTGCGAGCTGCGCCTTCAGCTCGACGCGAAGCTTCGTGCGCCGAGCCTCGAGCTCCGCCTTGATGCGGGCACGATCGGCGTCGGACAGTTCGGCAACAGGCATGGGATCGGTTTTACGTCGGAAGTTCGCCCCTATTATCCCACTTCGCTGGCGGCGGGGCTAAACCGCCAACTCATCACCCAATATGGGACCGAACGCGGGACTTGAAACCCCCACGCCCGACCGCAGATTGGACGTGGAGGGCGGGGCCGGCCCAGAGGGGGCGTGAATCCCGTTACCGCCCAAAGCTTAGACCAATATTAGAGGAGATCCTATGAA
>DASSGI010000209.1:0-12396 GCA_035857655.1 Casimicrobiaceae bacterium
CCCATCCCGCCGCCCGGCATCGAGGGCTTCTCGTCCTTGGGCAGCTCGGCCACCATCGCCTCGGTCGTCAGCAGCAGCGAAGCAACCGACGCGGCGTTTTGCAGCGCGAACCGCGCGACCTTCGTCGGATCGACGACGCCCATCTCGACCAGGTCTCCGTACTCCGACGTCTGCGCGTTGAAGCCGAAGTTGCCCTTGCCTTCGACGATCTTGTTGACGATGACGCTCGGCTCCTCGCCTGCGTTGTTGACGATCTGGCGCAGCGGTTCTTCGAGCGCGCGCAGCACGATCTTGATGCCCGCGTCCTGATCGGCGTTGTCGCCCTTCAGGTTCTTGACGTTCGCGCGAGCACGCAGGTAGGCGACGCCGCCACCGGCGACAATGCCCTCCTCGACGGCCGCACGCGTCGCATGCAGCGCATCCTCGACGCGCGCCTTCTTCTCCTTCATCTCGACTTCGGTCGCCGCGCCGACCTTGATGACCGCGACACCGCCGGCGAGCTTCGCGACGCGTTCCTGCAGCTTCTCCTTGTCGTAGTCGGAAGTCGCCTCGTCGATCTGCTTGCGGATGTTCTTCACGCGCGCCTCGATCGCCGCCTTTTCACCGGCGCCGTCGATGATCGTCGTGTCTTCCTTCGCGACTTCGACCTTCTTCGCGCGACCGAGGTCCTTCAGCGAAGCGTTCTCGAGCTTCAGGCCGAGCTCTTCCGCGATCACCGTGCCGCCGGTGAGGATCGCGATGTCTTCGAGCATCGCCTTGCGGCGGTCGCCGAAGCCCGGGGCCTTGACGGCGACGGTCTTCAGGATGCCGCGGATGTTGTTGACGACGAGCGTCGCGAGCGCTTCACCGTCGACGTCTTCCGAGACGATGACCAGCGGCTTGCCGGACTTCGCGACCTGCTCGAGCAGCGGCAGCAGATCACGGATGTTGCTGACCTTCTTGTCGTGCAGCAGGATGTACGGATCCTCGAGCAGCGCGATCTGCTTGTCGGGATTGTTGATGAAGTACGGCGAGATGTAGCCGCGGTCGAATTGCATTCCCTCGACCAGGTCGAGCTCGTTCTCGAGGCCCTTGCCGTCTTCGACGGTGATCACGCCTTCCTTGCCGACCTTGTCCATCGCTTCGGCGATCGTCTTGCCGATCGCGTCGTCGGCGTTGGCGGAGATCGCGCCGACCTGGGCGATTTCCTTGCTCGTCGTGCAGGGCTTGCTGATCTTCTTGAGCTCTTCGACGACCGCGTTCACCGCCTTGTCGATCCCGCGCTTCAGGTCCATCGGGTTCATTCCGGCGGCGACGTACTTGAAGCCTTCGCTGCAGATCGACTGCGCGAGCACCGTCGCCGTCGTCGTGCCGTCGCCGGCCACGTCCGAGGTCTTGGACGCGACTTCCTTCACCATCTGCGCGCCCATGTTCTCGAACTTGTCCTTCAGTTCGACTTCCTTCGCGACCGACACTCCGTCCTTCGTGATCGTCGGCGCGCCGAAGCTGCGCTCGAGCACGACATTACGGCCCTTGGGGCCGAGCGTGACCTTGACCGCGTTGGCCAGGATGTTCACGCCGACCATCATCTTGTTGCGTACGCCTTCACCGAAGCGGACGTCTTTGGCTGCCATATAAGTTCTCCTGAATGCTTGTGCTGGTGGACGGGACGATCACTCGATGATGCCGATGATGTCGTCTTCGCGCATGTGCAGGTAATCCTGCCCATCCATCTTGAATTCCTGCCCGGAGTATTTGCCGAACAGCACCTTGTTGCCGGGCTTTACGCCGATCGCAATCAGCTTGCCGCTCTCGTCGGTCTTGCCGGGACCGCAAAAGACGACTTCACCTTGCGAAGGCTTCTCGGCAGCCGTGTCGGGGATGACGATGCCACCGGCAGACTTCCTTTCCTCTTCGAGTCGTTTGACGATCACGCGATCGTGCAGGGGACGAATCTTCATAGTTAGCACTCACTCCTTATAGAAGAGTATCCGTAGGATCAGATGTTTACTTCGCTGCAGCCGCCGGCTTTCCGCGGCTGCCGAGCACCTGTTCAGCCGCCATGCCCGATACTGTTAGCACTCGGCGATAGCGAGTGCTAATAATACGGTCGTACAGCGGCGAACGCAACCCCGGCGAGCAGCGAAAAGTCACAAAAAAGCGCCCGAAAGGTCCCTGTCAGAGAAAACCGTCCATGGCTCGCCGGAAACCGCCTGTAAGCCGGTCCTTCCGGGCATCGCGCGCCAGCGCTATGTTGCTGAAACACACGGGATTTACCCGATGCTCCGCCCCGCGCACGTTATCGACTTGCCGACATTGCGGGCGCTCATTCGCGAGGGCGCGCTGACCGGCAGTTTTGACCGCGAGCTTGCGACCGAATCGCGCGAGGCCACACAGTTCTTCACTGATCTCAGGCAGGCGCTTGCAAGCGGCTATTCCGTCGAGCCGGATCCGCGGACCGGCGATCTCGCGACGCTCGCGGTGCTCGCGTACATCTACGTTTCGGATCAGGACCCGACCGAGCATCGCCCGATCGGCTTCGGGATCTTCAAAGCCGCGGCGATCGGCTACGAGCTCTGGCTCACCGGGATCGATGCGGCCTGGCGTGGTCGCGGCCACGGCCGCCGGATGCTGGCCGCGTTGTTCGATACTCCGCCAGGACGAAAGGCATTCCTCGTTCGGATCAAGAATGCGGGAAACGAGAACGCGCCGATGGCGCATCTGCTGAGCTCGTTCGGGTACGGCTCTGTTCGAGAAACGCTGAAGCTCAACTGGTATCTGCGCGGCGACGCGCCCGAAGCGCTGCACGCAGCGTACGCCGGGAGCCCGCCCGTCGAATCGCGGAAAGCAGGCTGAGCCGGGCGGGCGGCGGCCGCGCCCTTGCGGAGGACGCCGGAAGCCCGGAACGAAGCTCGAGCGCGACCGTGGTACCGTTGCGCCGTGGATCATTACGGACCGCGGGCCTCCCATGGACGACCTGACATCGGCTCGTAGCGCGACGCCCCCGCGCACCCCCGCCGCAGTGCGTTCGGGCCGCGGAAGCGCCTGGTGGTCGGAAGGCTGGCGCCTCTTCGTCGCCGCGCCCGGACCCTGGATCGCGATCACCGTCATCTTTCTCGTTCTTTTCGTGATGATCGCGCTGATACCGATCATCGGCAGCGTGGCGACGACGCTGCTCATGCCCGTATTCGCCGGCGGCGTGTTCATCGGTTGCCGCTCGCTCGACCGCGGCGGCGCGCTCACGGTCGGTCACCTCTTCGCGAGCTTCTCGGATCGCCTCGGCCCGCTGATCGTCGTCGGCGTCATCTATCTGATCGGAACGTTCGTCATCGTCTTCGTCGTGATCGCCTGCCTGATCGCAACCGTCGGCATCAGCGGGCTCAGTGCGCTCGTGAGTGGCGACCCGTTCGAGGCTAGCTGGACGCTGCTGACGAACGTCGGCCTCGGCGCGCTGCTCGCGCTGCTCTTCGGGATGCTGCTCGGCATTCCGCTGCTGATGGCGTACTGGTACGCGCCGGCGCTCGTCGTCTTTCGCAACGACGAACCGCTTGCAGCAATGAAGACGAGCTTCACCGCGTGCCTCGTGAACATGCTGCCGATGCTGGTCTACGGAGTGCTCGGGCTCGTGTTCGCGATCGCCGCGACGATTCCATTCTGCCTGGGCTGGCTCGTCCTCGGACCGGTGTTCGCGGCGAGCGTGTACGCGAGCTACAAGGATATTTTCGGGGAATGAAGTAGGGTCGGATTCAGTGCGCCTTGTCCCAATTCGGGCCGGCGCCGACATCGACGACCAGCGGAACCGACAGCTCCGCAACGCCCGTCATCTCTTCCTCGAGCGCAATTCTCACGCGCTCGAGCTCGCGCTCCGGAACTTCGAGCACGAGCTCGTCGTGGACCTGAAGCAGCAGCTTCGTCGCGAGCTTGTCACGCCGAATCCGTTCGTGCACGGCGATCATAGCGAGCTTCACGAGGTCGGCGGCAGTCCCTTGCATCGGCGCGTTGATCGCCGCGCGCTCGGCGGCGGCGCGACGCGGACCGCCTCCGGCCTTGATGTCGGATAGCCACAGCCGCCGGCCGAATACCGTTTCGACGTATCCGCGCTCGCGCGCGAATTCGCGCGTTGCCTGCATGTAGGCGGCAACACCGGGGTAGCGCTGGAAATAGCGCTCAATGAACTGCGAAGCGGCGCCACGCTCGATGCCGAGCTGCTGCGCGAGACCGAACGCGCTCATCCCGTAGATCAGTCCGAAGTTCACCGCCTTGATGTAGCGACGCTGCTCGGTCGTCACTTCGTCGAGCGAAGCGCCGAACACCTCGGCAGCGGTTGCCCGGTGGATGTCGGCGCCGTCGCGGAACGACTTGACGAGCGCCGGATCAGCGGAGAGGTGCGCCATGATCCGCAGCTCGATCTGCGAGTAGTCCGCCGACACGATCAGATGCCCGGGCGGCGCGATGAATGCTTCGCGAATCCTCCGCCCCTCGGCGGTGCGCACCGGAATGTTCTGCAGGTTCGGATCGGTCGACGCGAGGCGCCCGGTGACGGCGGTCGCCTGGCTGTAAGTCGTGTGCACGCGCCCCGTGCGCGGATTGACCATCGACGGCAGCTTGTCGGTATACGTCGACTTGAGCTTGGAGAGAGCGCGGTGCTCGAGAATGCGCTTCGGCAGCGGATAGTTGGCGGCAAGCTCGGTGAGCACGTCTTCGTCGGTCGATGGCTGTCCGGTGGCGGTCTTCCGCGGCGACGGGAGCTTCATTCGCTCGAACAGAATCTCGCCGAGCTGCTTCGGCGACGACAGGTTGAACGGATGTCCGGCGAGGTCGTACGCCTCGCGCTCGAGCGCCATCACCTTCTCGCCGAGCTCCCGGCTCTGTGCGGCAAGCAGCGCCGTGTCGAGCATGACGCCCGCCCGCTCCATCTCGTAGAGCACTTGGCGCACCGGCATCTCGATCGTCGAATAGATGCGGTCGAGCTTCGGGTCGCCGGCAATGCGCGGATACAGGTAGTGATGGAGCTGCAGCGCGATGTCGGCGTCTTCGGCCGAATAGCGCGTCGCGCCCTCGATGTCGACCTGGTCGAAATCGATCTGCTTCGCACCCTTGCCCGCGACATCGGCGTAAGCGATCGTCTTCACGTTGAGGTGACGCCACGCGAGACTGTCCATGTCGCGCGGACGGTGCGCCTCGAGCACGTAGGATTCGAGCAACGTGTCGTGCGCGAGACCCGCGAGCGCGATCCCGTGATTCGCGAGCACGTGCTGGTCGTACTTGAGGTTCTGCCCGATCTTGAACTTCGCCGGATTCGCGAACCACGGCGCGAAGCGCGCGAGCGTCGCATCGAGCGGCAGCTGGTCCGGCGCGCCGGGATAGCGATGCGCGAGCGGGATGTAGCATGCGCGCCCCGGCTCGATCGCGAAGGCGAGCCCGACGATTCGCGCCTGCATCGGATCGATGCTCGTCGTCTCCGTGTCGACACAGACGAGATCGGCTCGCTCGATCGCCTCGATCCAGCGCTCGAGCGCAGCGGCATCGAGCACCGTTTCATAGTGTCTCGGCACAGGCGGCGGCGCCTCGCCAGTCACCGAGGCGTCGCGTGCTCCGGCGTCGACGAAGGTCCGCGTGTTCTCGCGCGCTGCACGGTCGGCGATCTTCGCCGCGGCGTCGTTGCCCGAGTCGCGGTCCGGATCGTCCTTCAGCCATTGCTTGAACCCGTAGCGCTCGTACATCGCCCGCACCTTCGCGGCATCGCGCGCGCCGATCACGAGATCGGTCGCGGCGACCGGCAGCGTGCAATCGCACTTCACCGTGAGAAGGCGGCGCCCCTGCGGCAGCCAGTCGAGCACCGCGCGCAGGTTCTCGCCGACAACGCCCGGAATCTCGTTCGCATGCGCGATGACCTCGTCGAGCGTCCTGTATTGGCCGAGCCACTTCGCCGCCGTCTTCGGTCCGACCTTCGCGACGCCGGGGACGTTGTCGATCGCGTCGCCGGTGAGCGTGAGCAGGTCGAGCACCTGATCGGCGCGAACGCCGAACTTGGCGAGCACGCCCGCCTCGTCGAGCGTCTCGTTGCTCATCGTGTTGACGAGCTTGACGCCGGGACGCACGAGCTGCGCGAGATCCTTGTCGCCGGTCGATATCGTCGTCGCGACGCCCTTCTTCGAGGCCTCGTGCGCGAGCGTGCCGATGACGTCATCGGCCTCGACGCCATCGATCATCAGCAACGGCCAGCCGTTCGCGCGGATCAACTCGTGCAGCGGCTGGATCTGCCGTGCGAGGTCGTCGGGCATCGGCGTGCGATTCGCCTTGTACTCGGGATACCACTCGTCGCGAAACGTCTTCCCGGGCGCATCGAAGATGACCGCGAAGTAGTCGGGCTTTTCGTCTTCGGCTATCCTGCGAAGCATCGACAGCACGCCGCGCAACGCTCCCGTCGGTTCACCGCTCGCGGTACGCAAGTCAGGGAGCGCGTGGAATGCGCGATACAGGTACGACGAACCATCCACCAGAACGAGCGTAGCCATGTATCAGACCACCACCAAGATTCCCCAGCTCATCGATCCGCAGCCGACGTACACCACCGACGGGCGAGAAGCCTGGCGGGTGATTGGAATTATGGCAGAGTTCGCCGCCGCGACGGAGCGGATGCGCAGCGTGCGCCCCGCTGTATCGATGTTCGGAAGCGCGCGAATCACGCCGGGACATCCGTATTACGAGAAGACCGAACGCATCGCGCGCCTGCTCTCCGACGCCGGATTCGCCGTCATTTCCGGCGGCGGACCGGGGCTCATGGAAGCGGCGAATCGCGGCGCATTCGCGGGTAAATCTCCGGCGATCGGACTCAACATCCTGCTGCCGAACGAGAAGAGCGGCAATCCCTACCAGGATGTGTCGTTCGACTTCCGGTATTTCTTCGCGCGCAAGATGATGTTCGTTCGCTTCGCCTCCGCGTACGTCGTGCTTCCCGGCGGATTCGGAACGCTCGACGAGCTCTCCGAGTGCCTGACGCTCGTGCAAACCGGAAAGAGCAGGCGCATTCCGATCATCCTCGTGGGCGGCGAATTCTGGCGCGGGCTGCTCGACTGGATGCGCGACAAGTTCGTCGGGGAATGCATGTGCGATTCGACGGATCTCGACCTGATGAAGGTCATCGAGGAACCCGAAGAGATCGTCGAGGCGATCTTCGACTTCTACGAGTCGCGCGGATTCCAGCCGACACGCGAAGAAGGCGACAAGATGCTGAACCTGTGACGGCGATGCGAGTCGAATTCCGCAAGCGCCGTGTCACACCTCGCGTCTGCTAGAATGAGGGCACATGACCGAGCCCCGCATCTCGCTGCGTCTCGCCGCCGCCGCGGCGGCTTTAGCGGTTGCGGGAATGGCTCTTGCGCAGACCCTCCCACCGGCGCCGCCACCGCCGCCGATCCCGCCCGAATCCGAAACGCGCGAAAACGCGCCGCCGCCGCCACCACCGGTCGCTACTGACCCTGAGCTCGAGCCTCAGGTAACAATTACGAAGAAGGACGACCAGACCATCGAGGAAGCGCGGATCAACGGCAAGCTGATGTGGGTCAAGGTCACGCCACGGAACGGCAGGCCGTACTTCCTGATTCCTGATGCGACGGACGGCACGTTGATTCGCCGCGAGGGCTTCGATCCGGGACTCAAGGTGCCGCTGTGGCTGCTCTTCTCGTTCTAAGATAATTCTCTTTCTTCGAGATCACTGTCGAAGCGGCGCCGCGCGTACGCGCCGCATGGCTCGATGTCTGTCTACACGCCAGTCACCACCGAGGAACTCGACGCATGGCTCACGCGCTATGCGGTGGGCACGCTCGAGCTGCAGGCGCCGATCGCCGCCGGGATCGAGAACACGAATTACTTCGTGACGACGACGAAGGGCCGGTACGTCCTCACGCTCTACGAACGCCTTCCTGCGAACGAGCTGCCGTTCTATCTCAACCTGATGGCGCATCTCGCGCGCGCCGGCGTCGAGTGTCCGGCGCCCGAGCCCGATCGCACCGGCGCGCTTTTCGGCATGCTGAACGGAAAGCCCGCGAGCCTCGTGACGCGCGTCGACGGCGCGCCGGTCCTTGCCCCGGATGGCGTGCACTGCGCGGCGGTAGGCGCCGCGCTCGGGCGGCTGCATCGCGCATCGGTAACCTACCGCCCGCGTCTGACGAACCGCCGTGGGCCGTCGTGGTGGCGGCAAGCCGCGCGCGCGGTGCGTCCTTTCCTCGAGCCCGAGCAGAATCAGTTGCTCGCCGCGGAGCTCAAGTTCCTGACGGGATTCGGCAAGGTGAGGACGCCGCGCGGCGCGATCCATGGCGATCTCTTTTGCGACAACGTGCTGTTCGAAGGTGATCGCGTCTCGGGCATCATCGACTTTGGTTTCGCGGCGACCGACTTCCTCGCGTACGATCTCGCGATAACCGTCAACGACTGGTGCATCGTCGACGACGGTCCCGACGCCGGCGCGCTCGTTCCCGAGCTCGTCGATGCGTTGACCGGCGCGTACGAGGACGTGCGCGAGCTCACCGCCGACGAGCGCGCGCAGTGGCCCGCGCTGCTTCGCGCCGCGGCGTTGCGCTTCTGGCTCTCGCGGCTCTACGATCTGCATCTGCCCCGGCCGGGCGAGCTCGTCCACGCGCACGATCCCGCACATTTCGAGAGGATTCTGCGCAATCGGATTGTTTACGCTACGCCGTTGCCGGGGCCGGCTCGCTCCACGCCTGTCGCCTCTCCCGCACCGTGAGCGCATCAAGGCAGTCGATCGCTTTCACGCAGCATCCCGCGCGCCGTGGAATCACGTGGCTCCGGGAAGCGGCGTCGATGCTCGCGGCGCACCGCGTCCGCTGGCTGATGCTGCTACTCGTCTACTACGTGATCCAGCTGCTCGTGAGCGTCGTGCCGATCGTCGGGCCTCTCGCGATGATGGTCGGACGGCCGATCTTCACCGTCGGCTTTCTCGCCGCCGCATGGACCCAGCAGCGCGGAGGCGTGCCCCAGATCGCGCATCTCTTTCGCGGCTTTCAGACGAACCTGCGTGCGCTGATCCCGATCGGCGTCGTGCTGGTGGCGGGAACGATGGTCGCGATCCTCGCCACTGCGCTCGTCGACGGCGGCGCGCTGCTCGACGCGGTTACCGCGAACGCGAAACCCGACGAATCGCTCGTTACGAACGCGCGCGTCGAGGGCGCAATGCTCTTCGGGATCGTCTGCGCGCTGCCGACGCTGCTCGCCGTGTGGTTCGCGCCTGCGCTGGTCGTCTTCCAGGATTGCGGTGCGGCGAAAGCGCTCGGGACGAGCTTTCGCGCCGCGCTCGCGAACTGGCGCGCGCTCATCGTCTACGGGTTGCTGCTGTTCTTCTACGGCGCCGTGCTCCCCGGCATGGCGATCGCGGTGATCGCAGTCGTCGCGCCCGCCGAAGCTGCTCCGTACGTGATCGCGCTGACGGTGGTCCCCTACATCTTCCTGTTCGTCGCCGCGCAGGCAATCTCGGATTACGTCGCGTATCGCGACATCTTCCATCCGGACGAAGTCGAAGCGCAGCCGGAATCGGGCGTCAGCGCGCCGTAGTGGTATTTATGCCCCGCGCCTCCGCACTGTCTCAATAGGGCGCGTGACACGTTGTCGGCGCGCGCAATCGCTCGGCGACGCGCGCTTCGCGCCTTGGCTCGCTAGCGCTCGCCCGCTTTGCTCATGCGGCTTCCAACTTCGCGTACTCCAGCGCGAGCCACTTGACGCCGGTATCGCGGAAGTTGACCTGGACACGCGCATCGTCGCCGCGTCCTTCCGCGTCGATGATGATGCCGAGCCCGAATTTCGCGTGACGCACGCTCTGGCCGATCCGCCACGTTGGTCCGCGCGCGCCCGCTTCTCCGGTCCGCGAAGGCATCGCCGGGCTCGACGCCGGCGCGATTGCACCGACGCGCTCACCCCGCTCGAACGGATCGACGTCCATCACACCGCGGCGTGTCCTTCGCGGCGAGAGCCAACTGACGACCTCGGACGGCAACTCGTCGAGGAATCGCGATGCGATGTTGTAGCGAACCTGACCGTGCAGCATCCGGCTCTGCGCATGCGTCACGTAGAGGCGCCGTTTCGCCCGCGTCACCGCGACGTACATGAGCCGCCGCTCTTCCTCGACGCCGTCGAATTCGTTGAGGCTCTGCTCGTGCGGAAAGAGTCCTTCCTCGAGCCCGGTGACGAACACGGTATGGAACTCGAGGCCCTTCGCCGCGTGCACCGTCATCAGCTGCATCGCCGGCCTACCTTCCGCAGCCTGCGTCTCGCCCGCTTCGAGCGCCGCGTGCGCGAGGAACGCTGTCAGCGGATCAGCGGCGCCTTCCTCGGCGCCCTCTTCTCCGCCTTGTGAAGCAACGGTCGCTGCGGACGACGCGATCGGCGCGTCGACGGCGAGATCCGCTTCGCGCAGGAAGCTTTCGGCAGCAGTGACCAGTTCCGCGAGATTGTCGAGCCGGTCCTGTCCGTCCTTCTCCTTCTTGTAGTGAGCGATCAGCCCCGAAGCTTCATTCACGTGATCGACGACTTCCGGGAGCGGCAATCCGGCAGTCGCCTTGCGCATCGACTCGACCAGCTCGATGAACGCCCTCAGGCTTGCCGACGGTTTGCCTCCGGCTCCGCCGGCGCACGCCGCCTGCCACAGGCTCGTGCCCTGCATGCGTGCGCTGTCCGTCAGACTTTCGAGCGTCCGCGCGCCGATCCCGCGCGGCGGAAAGTTGGCGACGCGCAGGAACGCGCTGTCGTCGTCGGGAAATGCGACGAGCCGGAGGTAGGCGAGCGCGCTCTTGATTTCCGCCCGCTCGAAGAAGCGCATTCCGCCGTAGACGCGATACGGAATCGCCGCGTTGAAAAGCGCGTGCTCGAGGAGCCGCGATTGCGCATTCGACCGGTAGAGAACCGCGATCTCCGAAAGCACGAGTCCCTCGGCGGCGAGGCTCTTCGCGACGTCGACGATGAACGCCGCCTCGTCGACGTCCGAGGGCGCCGCGAGCGCGCGTACCAGGTCGCCCTTGTCGCCTTCGGTCCACAGGTTCTTGCCGAGGCGCGTCCGGTTGTTCTTGATCAGCGCATTGGCGGCGTCGAGGATGTTGCCGTGCGAGCGATAGTTCTGCTCGAGCTTGATCAGCCGCACCGGACGCTCCGGGCGGCCGAAGTCGCGCTCGAAGTGCTGCATGTTGGCGACGTTCGCGCCGCGGAACGCATAGATCGACTGGTCGTCGTCGCCGACCGCGAAGACCGCAGCATCGCCACCCGCCAGAAGGCGCAGCCACTTGTACTGCAGCACGTTGGTGTCCTGGAACTCGTCGACGAGAACGTGCGAGAAACGCCGCTGGTAGTGCTGGCGCAGCCCGTCGTGGCGCACGAGGAGCTCGTAGCTCCTCAATAGGAGCTCGGCGAAATCGACGACCCCGTCGCGCTGGCACATCGCTTCGTAGAGCGCGTAGTACTCGACCTGTCGGCGCGCGATGTCGTCCCCCGCCTCGACCTGGTTCGGGCGCAGCCCCGCTTCCTTCGCGTCGGCGATGAAGTACTGGAGCTGCCGCTGCGGAAAGCGCTCGTCGTCTAGCCCATGTTCCTTGTACATCCGCTTGATCAGCGCAAGCTGGTCCTGCGTATCCATGATCTGGAAGAGCTGCGGCAGGTTCGCATCGCGGTAATGCGCGCGGAGCATCCTGTTGCACAGCCCGTGGAACGTCCCAATCCACATGCCGCGCGTGTGCACGGGCGTCATCGCGGAGAGGCGTACGAGCATCTCCTTCGCCGCCTTGTTCGTGAACGTGACGGCGAGAATCGACAGCGGCGAGGCCTGTCCGGTCGCGAGCAGCCACGCGATCCGCGTCGTCAGCACGCGCGTCTTGCCGCTGCCGGCGCCCGCCAGGATCAGCGCCGATTGGTGCGGCAGCGTGACGGCGGCGAGCTGCTCGGGATTGAGATTGGCGAGAAGCGGCGAAGTCATTTGCGGCAGGCACAATTATACGGTGTCGGGGGCAGCTATAATCCGCGCACTCTCCACGACGTTCGGCCCTTCACGAACCCGATGCCGCCCAACCCGAACGCCGTGCCGCCCGCGAACTCCGCGACGACACGCGCGTTCGTCCAGTGGATACGCTCCGCGGCGCCCTATATCCATGCGTTTCGCGGCCGGACGTTCGTCATCGCTTTCGGCGGCGAGGTCGTCGCCGACGACACGTTCCTGCGCATCATCCACGATCTGAACCTGCTGCACAGCCTCGGGATCCACCTGGTCGTCGTGCACGGCTCGCGCCCGCAGATCGAGGCGATTCTCAGGCAGCAGGGGATCGAGAGCCGCTACGCGTTCGGGCTGCGCGTCACCGACGCCGAAACGATGGACTGCGTGCTCGAAGCGTCAGGGCAGGTGCGCTCGCGGATCGAGGCGTT
>DASSGI010000210.1:0-4631 GCA_035857655.1 Casimicrobiaceae bacterium
GTTGCCGGTAGCGCGCGAGCATTGCACGATGCATGCCGACATCGAGTTCCGCCCAGTCGAGCTTCGAGCGAGCGAAGGTTTCGGGCGCATTGGGGTCGGGAATCGCCTCTCGACTGTTCGTGTCTCGAAAACGCTCGAAGCGCGCGAATTCCTCGCGCCGCCCTTTGGACACCGCTTCCGCGAGCTCCGCTCCAAAGTCGCAGAAGAACAGGAAGGGCGCCGACGCCGCAAACTCCTCTCCCATGAACAGCAGCGGCGGCGAGGGCGCAAGCAGAATACATGCCGCGATGGCATCGAGCGCGCGCGGTTCCGCGATCGCGGCGATGCGCTCGCCGAACGCGCGGTTGCCAATCTGATCGTGCGTCTGCAGGAAGCTCACGAAGGCGGTCGACGGCAACTGGTCGCTCGGCTCGCCGCGCACCGTGTTGCGCCGGTGGCGAGAGCGCTCACCCTGATAGCCGAAGCCTTCGGCCAGGCAACGGCCGAAATACCAGACCGGCTTCGATACGTAGTCGGCGTAATAGCCGTCGCGCTCGCCGGTCGCGACAACGTGCGCCGCATGGTGGATATCGTCGTTCCATTGTGCGGTCGCAAGAGTCGGCAGGTTCGCGCGATCGCGAACGAGGTAGCGCGCCTCGTTGCGGTCGTTTTCGAGAATCAGATGCACGTGCCGATCGCGTCCCGGGCCCGCGCGGACCGCGGCGGCGATCTCGCTCACGATGTCGGGTCGCGAATCGTCGATGATGGCGTGCACGGCATCGAGGCGCAAGCCGTCGAAGCGGTACTCCTCGAGCCAGAAGAGCGCATTGTGGATGAAGAAGTCGCGGACGTTCCGCGAATGCTCGCCGTCGAAGTCGATGGCGGCGCCCCAGGGCGTCATATGCCGATCGTCGAAGAACTGTGGCGCGTAGAGGTGAAGGTAATTGCCGTCCGGACCGAAATGGTTGTACACGACGTCGAGCAGGATCATCAGCCCGCGGGCGTGAGCGGCCTCCACTAATCGCTTGAGGGCCTCCGGGCTACCATATGACGAATCAGGCGCAAAAGGCAGAACGCCGTCGTAACCCCAGTTGCGCGATCCGGGAAAGTCGGCGACGGGCATCAACTCGAGGGCGGTCACACCGAGGTCGACCAGATAATCGAGGCGCTCGGCTGCGGCGTCGAACGTGCCACCTCGCGTGAGTGTGCCGACGTGCGCTTCGTAGATGACCGCTTGCTCCCACGACCGTCCGCGCCAGCCATCCTCGTTCCATTCGAAAGCGAGCGGATTGACGAGCGCCGAAAGCCCGTGAACGTCGTCGGGGTTGAAACGTGACGCCGGATCGGGGACGACGATTCCGCCATCGATGCGAAATCCGTAGCGGGTGCCGACATCGGCGATTTCGACGATCGCCTCGTGCCAACCCTCGCCGCATTCGCGCGTCGCGAGCTCTCGCTTCGCGCCGCCTGTCGACAGAATCACGTCTACACGTGCAGCGGCCGGCGCCCAAAGGCGGAATCGCACCGCACCGTCCGGCCGCAGCGTCGCGCCGTACGGCATGTCATGACGATGCCTCATGGCTCGTCGCGCGGCAAGGTCACCCCGGCTATTTCGAGTCGCGGATCTCCGGCATGTCCTCGCCGCGCTCCGCGATATGCCGCTCGTGCTCGATTTCTTTTGTCGCGCATGAGTCGCTTCAGATGGGCGGCGCGATGGCCGAGCGAGGGCAGGCGGTCGATAACGTCGCTCACGAAATGGAAGCGGTCGAGATCGCTCAGCACGATTGTGCCATTGCTCGGGTTGGGCCGAGAATCGGCGGACCGACTTGACGCACAGTCGGCAACCGGGCTAACTTTCGGTATCCCCGGGGACGGTTGGCAGACTCCCCGATTCAAGGCGCTCTCAGGCGTCCAAGTTCTGCTCCCACTCGTCAGGACCGCGGTCCGAACGGGAGCGCCCATTGGACGCATTCAGAACCCTTCGCGATTGTTCCCCTGCGGCGCACCGCGAGCCAGGCCTTCCTTCGCCCGGCGCGTCGGGCCTCCGTGGATCGCGCGCCTTCACGTGACGTGACCGTGGATCACGGCATCGGCCACGTCGATCGCCTCCTCGTCGCAAGGAGCCTCCGCGCGTTCGGCGACGGTTACATCAGTCTGTTGCTTCCGCTCTACCTGCTGAAACTCGGGTTCACTCCGCTCGAGGTCGGAATCCTCGCGACGGCCACCCTCCTCGGTTCGGGATTGACGACATTGGCGGTCGGCTTGCACGCGTATCGGTTCCACTATCGCAGCCTGCTGCTCGCGGCCACGGTGCTGATGGCCGGCACCGGCCTGGGCTTCGCGTTCGTCACGCAATTCTGGCCGCTGCTCTTGATTGCGCTCGTCGGCACGTTGAATCCGTCGAGCGGCGACGTCAGCGTATTCCTCCCGCTCGAGCATGCAGTGCTCTCGCGCGTCGTCGACGACCGGAAGCGAACCGCGACTTTCGCGCACTACAGCCTCGCCGGCTCGCTCTCCGCTGCCGTCGGGTCGCTCGCCGCGAGCCTTCCCAGCCTGGGCGCGAGCGTCGCCAACCTGTCGGAGATCAGAGCAATGCAGGGACTCTTCGTCGTCTATGCGCTGCTCGCCGGTCTCGCCGCGCTGGTCTACCGGGGGCTGCCGAACGCGTTGGTCACCGATTCGTCACGGCAGACAGCGCCACTGACCCGGTCGAAGAAGACGGTGTACACGCTCGCGGCGCTGTTCAGCCTCGATGCGTTCGGCGGAGGGTTCGTCGTCCAGTCGATGCTCGCGCTGTGGCTGTACCAGAAATTCGACCTGTCGCTCGCGGCTGCGGGAACGCTGTTCTTCTGGACCGGCATCCTCACCGCGGTGTCCTACCTCGTCGCCGTGCGTATCGCGAACCGGATCGGGCTCGTCAACACGATGGTGTTCACGCACATCCCGTCGAGCATCTGCCTGATTGCGATCCCCTTTCTCACCGACCTCCCACAGGTGATCGCGCTTCTCTTCCTGCGCAGCGCGCTGTCGCAGATGGACGTGCCGACGCGAAGCTCGTACGTGATGGCGATCGTCCCGCCGGACGAGCGGCCCGCAGCGGCGAGCATCACGTCGGTGCCGCGCAGCCTCGCGTCGGCGGCAAGCCCTTTCATCGCCGGCTATCTCCTGAACATTTCGACGTTCGGATGGCCGCTGCTTGCCGCCGGCACTCTCAAGATCGTTTACGACCTGCTGCTGCTCGCGACGTTTCGCAAGGTCCGCCCGCCGGAAGAGACGTCGTGACGAGCGGCGCCCGCATTCTCGGGACGAAGCACATCGGCGTCGACGCGAAGTGCATCAGCGACCGTCGAGAGACCCGCCTGGTCCCGCAGAAGCGCTCCGAGTGACGCCGCGCAAGCCTCCCGCCGTCGCCGCGGTCGCCGCAACGAACACCGCGAGTCCGATCACGCCGAACGCGGCTTCGGTATAGAGCATTCCGCCCACTCCCCAGCGCGTATGCGCAGCTCCGTCGATCATCGTCATGAACATGATCGGCATGTTCGAAAGCGATGCGAACAGCGTGTATTTCGTCGCCGCCGCGCCGAGCCCCATCGCCTCGAGCGCGACCGCTGAAAAGCCCGCGTACGAGAGGCCTTGAATAAACGCATAGAGCAACGTGAACACGACATACATCGACTCGACGCGCGGCGCCCATGCCATTGCCACCGCACACACGGCAAGCGCGAGACCGTAGAGCGCGTAAGCGGTCTTGCGATCGATGCGATCGGCGAGATAACCGCCGGCGAGGCAACCTGCTGCCGAGACGACGCCGTTCAGAATGCCCGTGACGAGCGCGACGGTGTCGGCCGTTGCGTGCCAGTCGTCCGCTACGGCGGACCAGAGGTTCGAAGCTGCGCCGGTTCCGATCGGGAGGAAGCAGATCAGCAACGCGAGATACCCGGGACGCGAGCGCGCAACCTGCCAGAGATCCCTGAGCACCTCGGCGAGCCGCCGCCGATGGCTCCCGGTGCGAAGTGCCGACGGCGGTTCGGAGACGAACAGGAGAGCGACGCAGCAGAGCGCGCATCCCATTCCGAGCACCGCGCCCGAGATCCACGGCGCCTGCAGATGCTCGATCATCCACAGGCCCGCGCCGCCTCCCAATCCGAATCCGCCGAGATTGCCGGCCTGGAACCATCCTGCGGCGCGGCCCTGTTGCTCGGGAGGCGTGCCGTAGGCCATCAGGCTCTCGACCGACATCGCAAGAAAAGTGACGGCGAAGTTCGAGACCAGAACGACCGCGTACAGCAACGGAAGATAGCTTGCCGACGCAGGCACGGCGCCGGTCGCCCAGATCCCGACGGCACTCACGGCGCCCGCCCCCAGGTACCAGGTCTTGCGCCTGAGTGTCGTGTCGGCCGCGGGCGCCCACAGGAACTTCCACGTGTGCGGAATGTAGCTCGCCGCGACGAGCGCGGCGACTTCCTCGACGGAGAGCCCCGCGTGCGAAAGCTCCCAGGCGACCGCGACCGAGAGATAGCCGCTCATCACGCCGAACGGGAGGATCAGCACGAGGAAGACGACCGGTGAGGCGCGCGGGGCGATCATTGCCGCGCACTATACAATCCAGGCGTTTCCGACTGCGTTTGGCGCGATGACGATCCGCATCTCCG
>DASSGI010000211.1:0-6605 GCA_035857655.1 Casimicrobiaceae bacterium
AGGTTGCGGTCCTGCTGCATCACCGACGCGGTCACGGCGATTACCGGGATCGCAGCGGTCGCCGCATCCGCCCGCAGCAGCTTGAGCGCGTCGATGCCGCTCATGCCCGGAAGCTGGATGTCCATCAGGATCAGATCGGGCACGCGCTCGGCGGCGATCCGCACGCCGTCCTCGGCCGTGCCGGCCTCGAGCGTCGCGTAGCCCTTGACCTGCAGCACGTCGCGGACGAGCTTCAGGTTCTTGTCGTTGTCTTCGATGATCAGGATGAGGCTCATCGCATTGTCGGAATCGTGAACGAGAACGTCGAGCCTTTGCCGGGCTCGCTTTCGAGCCAGATGCGGCCCCCGTGCAGCTCGACGAACTTGCGCGTCAGCGCCAGACCGAGGCCCGTGCCTTCCTGCTTGTTGGTATAGCTGCGCCCGACCTGCCGGAACTCCTCGAACACCGCTTGCTGGTCCTCGGCGGCGATGCCGATTCCCGTATCGTGAACGGAGACCGTCAGCTCGCCGCCGGAGCGCCTCGCGGCGACGTCGATCCGGCCGCCGTCCGGCGTGAACTTTACCGCGTTCGACAGGAGGTTGAGCAGTATCTGCTTGAACTTGCGCTCGTCGCCGACGATCTCCCCGAGCTGCGGGTCGGCGTCGAGGGTGATCGCGATGTCGTGCCGCTGCGCACGCTCGCGTATCAGCGTCATCGCGTTGGCGATCGCGGCGGGTACGTCGAACGTCGCCAGATCGAGCTCCATGCGCCCGGCCTCGACCTTCGAGAGATCGAGGATGTCGTTGATGAGCTGCAGCAGATGCTTACCCGACGCATGGATGTCCTTCAGGTAGTCGTCCTGCTTGACGTTCAGCTCGCCGAACAACCGCTCGAGCAGCACTTCGGAGAAGCCGATGATCGCATTGAGCGGCGTACGCAGCTCGTGCGACATGGCGGCGAGGAACTCGGACTTGTGCTTGTTGGCAGCCTCGAGCTGCCGGCTCTTGTCCTGGATTTCGCGGAACAGCCGCGCATTCTGGATCGCGATCACCGCCTGATCGGCGAATGTCCTGAGCAGCGTGACGTCCTTGTCCGAAAAGGGTCCCGCATAGTCGCGACCGACGAGGATCGAGCCCATGCCTTTGCCCTCCCAGAGCATCGGCGCGCCGATCGCCGCCTTGATTCCCATGATCTGCCAGCCTTCGCGGGCACGCGTCGGGACATCGCTGCCGCCGTCGACGTCGGGGTAGTGGACGACTGCACGGCGCACGATCGCAGTCCCGGTCGCGCTGCTCTCGTCGACCGGAAACGGGAAGATCTTCTCGATCTGATTTCGCGCCGGCCCCTGATGCGCACCGAGGTGAATCAGCCCGTCGTCGCCTACGAGGTTGATCTGGACAAGCTTCCCCGCGAAGAGCCGCTCGCAGCTCGCGAGGATCCGATCGAATACGGGCGTCGTATCGGCGATCGAGCTGCTGATCGCGGCGAGGACCTCGCCGGACGCGCGCTGCTGATCGAGCGCTTCCTTCGTTTCGTTGAACAGGCGAACGTTCTCGAGCGCGATCGCCGCCTGGTCGCCGAACGTGCGCAGCAGCGCGATCTCCTGATCTGTGAACGGGTCGACCTCGTTGCGCCGCAGCAGGATCGTGCCGAAAGCCTTGCCCTCCCGGAACAAGGGCATGACGATCACGGTGCGATGTCCCAGCCGCGCGGCGATGTCGTGGCTCAGCGGGAACTCGCCGCCTTCGACGAGCAGATCGGAGACCTGGATCGCCCGCTGCTCGAGCACGGCGCGACCCGACAGCGAGTCGCGGTTGATCGGCAGCGCTTCGACGTTCTGGACGGGGTCGGGTGTGGCGCCTTTCGATGCGAGCAGTCGCAGCGTCTGCCCGTCGATCAGGTACATCGAGGCGACCGACGCGTCGCACAGGCGCGCCGCGCGCTCCGCGATCGCGTCGAGCACGGGCTTCACGTCGGTAGGCGAGCTCGAGATCACGCGCAGGATCTCGCTGATCGCCGTCTGCTGGTCGAGCGCGTCCTTCGTCTCGTTGAAGAGACGCACGTTGTCGATCGCGATCGCCGCCTGCCGCGCGAACGTCTCGAGCAGGCCGATCTGGTCCTGCGAGAACGCGCGCGCCTCGCGCCGCCAGAGGAGGATGACGCCGTAGGCCTCCTGGCCTCGCATCAGCGGGACGGCGAGGATCGCGCGAAAGCCGTATCGCTCGTGGACGGGCCTCGCGGAAGGGTACTCGGTGTCGAGCAGCGGAAGGATGTCGGGGTAGTGATACGTCGTGCGGTCGATCGCCGCTCGACCCACGACGTACGTCCGCTGCAGCTTGAACGACTCCCGGCTCATTTCCATCGGATCGTCGTAGCCCGAATGCGGATCGTGCTTCGAATAGGCGGCCGCTGGCTTGAGCTCGTTGCCGTCGATCAGCACGACGAACGCGAACGGTGCGTCGCACAGATGCGCCGCGCGCTCGGCGACTGACTGCAGCACCGGCTTCACGTCGGTGGGCGAGCTCGAGATCACGCGCAGGATCTCGCTGATCGCCGTCTGCTGCTCGAGCGCATTCGAGAGCTCCCGGGTGCGCTCTTCGACCTTGCGCTCGAGGCCCGAATACGACTCGCGCAATTGCGCGCTCATCCGGTTGAACTGGTCGGCAAGCCCTTCGAGCTCGTCGCCGGTGCGGACGTCGATCTTCTGGTCGAGCTCCCCGGCGCCGATCCTGCGCGCGCCTTCATCGAGCGTGCGGATCGGCCGCACCATCCCGCGGGCGAGCGCGAGCGCGACGAAGGCCGAGATCACGAGACCGGCCAGCAACAGGAGCCCGGTGCGCGCAATCGAAGCGTTGAGCTTCGCGTAGACCTCGGCGGCGGGCTGCTCGACAAAGACGTTCCATCCGAGCATCTCGATAGGCGCCATCGACGTGAGCACCTGTGCGCCGCCGAGATCGGTCGAGAACATCGCGAGCTCGCCGGAATTCTGGCGCTCGGTCGACGCCTTCACGTGCGGCAGATTGGCGAGGTTCGTCTTGCGCAGCACGAGGCCGATGTCGGGGTCGGCGATGAGGAAGCCCTTGCCGTCGACCACGTACGCCTTGCCTTTGTCGCCGATCTTGATTCGCGACACGACGTCCCAGATGAACTTGAGATTGACGTCGGCGATCGTCACCGGTCCGCTGTCGCTGCCGGAACGAATTGCGATCGTCATGTAAGGCTCGGTCTCCTTGCGGAAGTACACGGGACCGAACCACGGCTTCCCGCGCCGCGCATTGCGAAAAGCAGGTTCGTCCGAGCGATCCTTGTTCGAACGGGAAACGTCCATGCCAAGCCGCGACACGGCGATCTGCTCGCGACCCGCGCCGTCGACCTGCGCGATATCCGTGACCTCCGGGGCCTGGCGCAGAAGCTTCAGAAATTCGAGACGGCGCAGCTCGATGTCGCCCGCGTCGAGTTGCGGCAGCGCCGCATATGCGAGCTGCTGGTCGATCTGCCGGATGTACTGCTCGATTCGCGACGCGGCGGCGATCGCCTTTTCGTGCTGCAGCTCGGCGAGTGCGGCTCGGCTTTCCTGGTACGAGAAGTAGATGCTGATACCACCCGAAATGAGCAGCGCGCCGGTCACGAGCGTGAGAATCAGCGCGAGGTATCTGCGGAACAGTCGTCCGCGGTGCGTGCGCGCGGGCGGCGCCGATTGCGCCACGGGCGCGTCTGGCGCGTCGAGCGGGAGCGCGTCGCGTGCGCCCGTCGGGGCGCTCGCCGTGCGCGCCGTCGGGCCGTCGGACGCGGGAAGCTCGAGCGCGCTCGCTCCGAGATCCCCGCCCGCGAGCTCGCGCGGTGTTACCACTCGGCGAGTCCCTCGAGCTCGTAGAGCTTCTTCCAGCTCGGGCGGGCACGGATGCGGTCGGCGAGGGCCTTGAGCGCCGGCCATTCGGTGGCCGGGCGCGGCATCTTGCGCGACCAGCGCATCAGCATCGTGATGTAGAGATCAGCGCCCGAGAATTCGCGTCCGATGAGGTAGGGACCGGCGGCTTCGACTTGCGCGGCGGCGCGATCCCATACGCCTTCGATTTTGCGGGCGAGCGCACTGCGCACCTGCGGCGGGTGTTCGGGAGCGCCGAGGTCCGCCGGATAGAACCAGAAGCGGAAGGTCGCTGCCAGCGTGTTACTCAAGTAGACGATCCATTGCCGCCACGCGTCGTGGTCGGCGGTCCCTCGCGGCGGCGCGAGGCGCGCATCGGGATGGCGTTCGGCGAGCAGCATCAGCAGGGCCGCCGACTCGAGCAGCGGTCTTCCGTCGACTACCAGCGTGGGCACGGTGCCCTGCGGATTCAACTTAAGGAACGTCGGGTCGCGCGGTCCTGACGCGTGCAGGTCGACGAGCTCGAGCCGGTACGGAGCGCCGATTTCGAGCAGCGCGAGATGGACGACCATGCTCGCGGCGCCGGGAGAGTAGTAGAGCGTGTACATCAAGGTCCTCGATGGAATATGTGCAGTCGTCGATCCGAAAACGTCGCGTCAGGTCGATGCGCTCGTCACCATCGGTGCGTCACTCTGTGCGTCATCCCCGTCGACCCGCGAGCCCCTGCGCGCGCAACTCGTCGAGAGACGCGCTCGGTGTCAGCGCCTGCGGATCGAGCTTCAAGTGGAGCAGAGCAGGCTTTCCGCTGGCGAGAGCCCGCTCGAACGCCGGCGCGAACGCGTCGGTGCGGGCGACGGTCTCGCCAAGCACCCCGTACGCTCGCGCCAGCGCGGCGAAATCCGGATTGACGAGATCGGTTCCGGAAACGCGCCCCGGATAGTGGCGCTCCTGATGCATCCGGATCGTCCCGTACATGCCGTTATCGACGACGACGAAGATGACGGCGATCCCGTACTGGACCGCGGTCGCGAGCTCCTGACCGTTCATCAGGAAGCAACCGTCGCCGCTCCATGAGACGACGACACGGTCCGGATGCACTGCCTTCGCGGCAATCGCTCCGGGGACGCCATAGCCCATCGAGCCCGAGTACGGACCGAGCTGCGTGCGAAATCCTTTGAAGTGATAGAAGCGATGGAGCCAGGTCGCGAAGTTGCCGGCGCCATTCGCGATGATCGCATCGTCGGGCAGGTGTTCGTCGAGCCAGCGAACGACGCGGCACATGTCGAGGGAACCGGGGACTGCGCGCGGCGTCTGCCACTGTCCGTAGGCGGCGTGCGCTTCTTCCGCCGCTCCGCGCCACGCTTGGGCATCGAGCGGCGAACCCGTGTTCATTGCCGCAAGAAAGGCCCCCGGCGTGGCCGCGATCGCGATCGTCGGCTGGTAGACGCGCCCGAGCTCGTCGGTCCCGGGATGCACGTGGATCAGCCGTTGCGCCGGCGACGGGACGTCGAGCAGCGTATAGCCCGAGGTGGTGATCTCGCCGAGGCGCTCCCCGATCACGAGGAGCACGTCGGCGTCGCGGACGCGTGCGGCGAGCTTCGGATTGATCCCGATCCCCACGTCGCCGGCGTAGTTGGGATGCCGGTTGTCGAAGAGATGCTGGCTGCGAAACGCACATCCGACCGGCAACGCATTCGCTTCGGCGAACGTGCGCAGTGCCGCGTGGGCGTCCGGATCCCAGCGGCTGCCGCCGACGAGAACGAACGGCCGCTTCGCACCGGCAAGCAACGCGCGTGCGGCCGCCAGCAGCTGGAGATCGGGTGAAGCGGCCAGCGGATCGACTCGTGGCGCGTCCGCGCACTCGGCGCGCGCACTCAGCATGTCCTCGGGAAGCGCGAGCACGACCGGACCGGGCCGACCCGACATCGCCGTCCGGTAGGCATGCGCAACGTACTCGGGGATGCGGTCGGCTCGATCGATCTGGGCCGCCCATTTCGCGACGGTTCCGTACATCCGCCGGTAGTCGATTTCCTGGAAGGCCTCGCGATCGACGAAATCGCCGCCTACCTGCCCGACGAAGACGATCAGCGGCGTCGAATCCTGGCTGGCGGTGTGGATTCCGACAGCGGCGTTCGACGCCCCCGGTCCGCGGGTAACGAATACGACGCCTGGTCGACCTGTTAGCTTTCCGTAGGCCTCGCCCATGTAGGCGGCGCCGCCCTCATTACGGCAAACGAGAAGATGGATCCGATCGCGAACGTCGTACAACGCGTCGAGCACCGGGAGATAGCTCTCCCCGGGCACGCAAAACGCGTGGGTGGCGTGCTGCGCAAGGAGATTGGCGACGAGAATTTCGCCGCCGGTGCGCGCAATGGGCAAGGAGTGTCTCCTCTGAGGCCGCCACCCGAACGGACGGTCGGCAGGGGTATGCGCCATTCTATCGCCGGCGCGGCCACCGGGGCGTTGCGGATAACGGTACCGCCGGCTGTCCTACACAGTTGCCGGTCGGCAGAAGGGGGTTCATGATGCGAACCAGCGAGCAGTTTTCAGGTCATAGCGGAAGTGTCGGAAAGGAGAGTCGAATGAAGAAGCTGTTGATTGCAATGTGCGTAGCGGCAGTCGCCCCCCTCGCATATGGGCAATACACCGCGCCTGCAACGCCGGAAGCCGCCAAGGCCCCTCCGGCGACCGGGGCCGCGCCTGATCAAAGCGCGACCGGGGCAGATCAGAGCGCGCTGACGTCGAAGGGAGCTTCGGAGAG
>DASSGI010000212.1:0-7999 GCA_035857655.1 Casimicrobiaceae bacterium
CGGCAATCCGAAGGTCACGCAGTCGATCAGCGGCGCGGGGCGAATCAAGCGCCGCGAGGCCCAGCAGTCGACGCAGGGCTTTCGGCTAGCCGGCGGCGTCCCCTTCCCCGCCCTCGGGACCGTAGAAGAACACCCAGACGAGGAAATCGTCGCTGAACTCCTCGAAGCGATGAACGACGCCGGCCTTCGCGAACAGCACGTCGTGCATCGCGATCGGATGCCGGTGCTGGCCGTTGACGAACCAGCCGCCGCCGCGCGCAACCACGTACACCTCGTCGCGCGTGTGCGGCTGCTGGAGGTCGGTCCCGCGCGGGGCGTATAGCTTGACCTGCAGCGTGCCGTGTTCGAAGACGGCCGCCGAGCGCTTGCCGTCGGGAGTGGGCACCATCGCTTCCGCTTCGGCGAGCGTGATCCGTTCGCGCTCGGCGGGCGTTGCGTTCGTCGTGAGCTTGCGCATCAGTGCACCGTGACCTGGGCCGGATCGGGAATCGTATCCGGCTTGTAGAGCAGCGTCGAGCCGATGTCGGGCGCCCGATCGGGATGCACGCCGGCAACCGTCCGAATGTCGGTGACGCGGCAATCGCGCAGCAGCGAAACCAGCATCGCGACGACGTCGTCGACGCGATCGAGCGGATAGAGCGGGCAGCGAAATCCCTCGGCACCGCGCGAATCGAACGCAGACGACAGCGATAGCCGCAGCTCGCCCCCGCCCGGCGCATCCGGCGCGCGATGGGCGCTGATCACCGCGGAGGGCTCTCCGACCGCACCGCGCATTCGCCGGATCGCGTTGCTCGCGAAGAGCTGTGCCGAGACCTCGCGCTGCGCGCTACGCCCGGCGGCCACCGCAGGGAGCAGGTGCTGCGGCGCGCGTGGAAGAGCGAGCACCGGTGCGCCGTCGGTCGCGAGCAGGCGTCCGAGCGCCTGCGCGAACGGAATGCCCCAGCGTCCGACGTCCGGATCGACGAGCAGGTCCACTTCCGGCGCGGCGATCGCGCTGCCGACGATGAAGCGCAAGTGAACGCCCTCGCCGCTCGTTGGAACGTCGATCGGCGCCGGCGCGAGATCGATGCCCGTCGGCATTGCACCCGCCGCGAGCGCTTCGGGCAGCCGCTGCCACGCCCGAATTTCCGGCAAGCGCGCGACGTCGATCCTGTCGGCCGCGACGAGGACGTCGGCGAACGCGAAATTCCGGTTGCCACGGAGCGCGCCGTGCTCTTGCAGGATCGCGGCGAGGCGCTGCGGTTCGTGAAGAACCCCCGGCAGCGACAATCCCGGTCCGCTCCCTTCGACGCCGACGACGATCACGACCGGAAGCGCGAACACGGTGACGGCGAGGCCCGGCGAGACTCGAGCGCGCCACGCGGCGTCGAGCGCTCGCCACAGATGTCGCGTCACCGCGACCGACGGCGCATGAGCGAGCAATGTCGCAACGTTCGCTCCGCCACCATCGAGCGCAGCGGCGAGCGCGGAGCCGAGCTCGCGATCGCACGCGTCGGCGCGCTGCCGCGAATCCGCGGTCAGGCTCGTCTCGGCGAGCGTGTAGAGCGCACGCTCTTCGCGCGACGCCGATTCGACGGATGGAAATACTCGGGGATCGGGAACGGAAAGCGCAGGGTCGACCATCGGTTCGGAGCGGGATCGATGCGGCGCCTCGGCAGAGAGGCGCAACCGACGGAATCTACGGCATCGCTCGGCATTGGGTCAACGACGCTCGCGCGTTCACGGTCCCGGCACGTTCTTTGCGCTCGATCAACGCGCGTACAATCGCTGCGAGCGTAGGCTCGTTCGCATCGACTCGAGGAGAAAGAATGTACAAGAATCTGCTGGTAGCCACCGACGGATCGAAGCTCTCCGACAAAGCGGTTGCTCACGCGATCGAACTCGCGCACGCCGTGGGCGCGACGATCACGGCGTTCTACGCGGCGCCCGATTACCCGATGCCTGCATATGCGGACGGAATCGTCTACGAGCCGGTGTCACGCAACGAATATGCGAAGCTCGCCGAGCAGGACGCAGAGAAGATTCTCTCGAAGGTCGTCGCGAAGGCGAAGACCGCCGGCGTCGCCTGCAAGACGACGTTCGATATCGCCACCACGCCGTGGGAGGCGATCCTCGCAGCGGCGAAGAAGAACAAGGCCGACGCGATCGTGATGGCGTCGCACGGCCGCCGCGGGCTTTCCGCCGTTCTGCTCGGAAGCGAGACGCAGAAGGTGCTCACCCACACGAAGCTTCCGGTGCTCGTCGTTCGCTAGCGCGCGCGAGGCTTCGCCAACCGGGAGATTGCTGCGCTCGGGGCACCCGCGTCCGGCGCTGGACCGGCTTCGCGTCGCCACGAAGACGCCGCGGCTTCGCCGGTCGCCGCGAAGGCACCGGGGCTCACGCGCGATCGAGGCGCGTCGCGCGCGAGCTTGCCCTCGCCCCACGTCGGGTAAAATGCGCGTTTTTCGCGGAAAAACAGCATCATGCGCGTTTCAAGATTCCTGCTCACGACGCTGAAGGAAGCGCCGGCCGAGGCCGAGCTCGTCAGCCATCGGCTGATGCTGCGCGCGGGAATGATCAAGCGCGTCGCCGCGGGTATCTACACGTGGATGCCCCTGGGCTTACGTGTGTTGCGCAAGATCGAGGCGATCGTCCGCGAGGAAATGAACCGATCGGGCGCGATCGAGCTGCTGATGCCCGTCGTGCAGCCCGCGGAACTGTGGCAGGAGAGCGGACGGTGGGCGAAGTACGGCCCCGAGCTCCTGCGTCTGAAGGACCGCCACGATCGGGACTTCGTCGTGCAGCCGACCTCCGAGGAGGTCATCACCGACATCGCGCGCAAGGAGCTCAGGAGCTACAAGCAGCTTCCGATCAATCTCTATCACATCCAGACGAAGTTTCGCGACGAGGTGCGGCCTCGCTTCGGCGTGATGCGCTCGCGCGAATTCATCATGAAGGACGCCTACTCGTTCGACGTCGACAAGGCCGGGATGCTCGAGTCCTATCAGGCGATGTACGACGCGTACGCACGCATCTTCTCGCGGATGGGGCTCCGGTTCCGCGCAGTCGCCGCGGATACCGGACAGATCGGAGGCAGCGCGTCGCACGAGTTCCAGGTGCTCGCCGACTCGGGCGAGGACGCGATCGCGTGGTCTCCCGCGTCCGACTATGCGGCGAACGTCGAGCTCGCCGAAGCGCTTCCGCTCGCCCCGTCGCGGCCCCCGCCCGCGGAGACGATGCAGAAGGTGCCCACGCCCGGAATGGCGACTTGCGAGGAAGTTGCCGAGCTGCTGCACCTGCCGCTTTCGCGCACGGTGAAATGCATCGTGCTCGCCACCGACCACGAGGAACGAGGGACCCGGCTGTGGATGCTGCTGATCCGCGGCGATCACGCGCTGAACGAGGTCAAGGTGACGAAGCTCGCGGGGCTCGGCAAATTCCGCTGGGCGACCGAGGCCGAGATCGTCGCGGCGACGGGCTGCGAGCCGGGTTACCTCGGCCCGGTCGGGATCCCGAAGGACCTCCCGCTGATCGCCGACCGTTCGGTCGCCGTGATGGCCGATTTCATCTGCGGGGCGAACGAGCGCGACTTCCACCTCCGGGGCGTCAACTTCGCCCGCGACTGCCGCGAACCCGACCAGGTCGCCGATCTTCGGAATGTCGTTGCCGGCGACCCCTCCCCCGACGGCAAGGGGACGCTCGAGATCCAGCGCGGGATCGAGGTCGGCCACGTCTTCGCGCTGGGCGACCTCTACTCCCGGGCGATGGGTGCAACCTTTCTCGGCGCCGAGGGTCAATCGCAGGTCGTGGAAATGGGCTGCTACGGGATCGGCATCACCCGGGTGGCCGCCGCCGCCATCGAGCAGAACCACGACGCCAAGGGCATCATCTGGCCGGAGCCGATCGCGCCGTTCGGTGTGGCGATTGCCGCCGTGGGCTATGATCGCAGCGAGGCCGTCCGGGCGGCGGCAGACCGGCTGCACGACGAGCTGGAAGCCGCCGGGGTCGAGGTCCTCCTCGACGACCGTGGCGAGCGTCCTGGCGTGATGTTTGCTGATATCGAGCTGATCGGGATCCCCCACCGGATCACGATCGGCGACCGGGGCTTGAAGGAAGGCAAGGTCGAGTACCAGGCGCGGCGCGACGCCGCGGCGACGCCCGTGCCGGTGGGAGAGGTCGCGGGATTCGTCAAGGGGAGGCTCAATAGGCAATGAGGCGTAGCGGGATTCCTGGCTTCGGCGCCGCACTTGCGGTCGTCGCGCTGATCGGGCTCTGTCCGAGTCTCGCGCTCGCGGGCGCGCAGGTCGAGGAAAAGCTTGCGAGCTCGGTGGTCGCGGGGCTCGCGCGCGCGATCGCCGACAACCCCGTTCCCGTCGCCTACGCGCAGAGACCCGACATTCGACCCTGGATCGACGAGATGTCGCGGCGCCTGGCACCGCGGTTTCCCGATGCCCCGTCGCGCAACGATTTTGTCGCGACCGTCTACTACGAGGCGACGCGCGCGGGGCTCGATCCGCAGCTCGTGCTCGGCGTGATCCAGTACGAGAGCAATTTCCGCAAGTACGCGATCTCGCCGGCCGACGCTCGCGGCTACATGCAGGTGATGCCGTTCTGGACCCGTACGATCGGCACCTCCGACCACAATCTTTTCCATCTGCGCACGAACCTGCGCTACGGCTGCGTGATCCTGCGCTTCTATCTCGACATCGAGAACGGCGATCTCTTTCGCGCGCTCGGCCGCTACAACGGCAGCCTCGGCCGCCCCGAGTATCCGACGGGCGTGCTCGACACGATGAACCGCAACTGGCTGTACGCGCCGCCGGCGAGCGCGCCGAAGGTCGCGCTGCCGTCGACGATCATGGTGCGGTGAGCGCCGGCACGGATTCGGCACCTCGACGTTATCGCGGGCGCTTCGCGCCGTCGCCCACCGGACCGCTGCACTTCGGATCGCTCGTCGCGGCGCTCGCGAGTTATTGCGATGCGCGCGCCGCCGGCGGCGAGTGGCTTCTCCGCATCGAGGACGTCGACGCGCCGCGCACCCACCCTCGGGCCGAGAAAGCGATCCTCGCGACGCTCGAGCGCTACGGCTTCGAATGGGACGGCGATGTCGTGCGGCAGTCGCAACGCATCGCGCTCTACGAAGCGGCGCTCGGGCGCCTGCGCGCCGATGGCCACGCGTACGAATGCGCGTGCACGCGGCGCGAGATGGACACCGCTCCGCTCGCGGCAAGCGGTGAGCGCGTCTATCCGGGGACGTGCCGCAACGGCATTCCGGAAAATCGCATCGCACGCGCGCAGCGTGCGGCGCGGGTGCGCGTCGGCACGGCGCGAATCGAATTCCGCGACCGACTCCAGGGCACGCAGGCGCAGGAGCTCGCACGCGACGTCGGCGACTTCGTCGTCCGCCGCGCCGACGGGCTCTACGCGTATCAGCTCGCCGTCGTCGTCGACGACGCGCTGCAGCGAATCACGCACGTGGTGCGCGGCGCCGACCTCCTCGCGTCGACGCCGAGGCAGATCCACCTGCAGCGGCTCCTCGGTTTGCCGGAGCTCTCGTACCTGCACGTGCCGATCGTGATCAATGCGTCCGGGCAGAAGCTTTCGAAGCAGACGCGCGCGGCCGGCCTTGCCGACGACGCGCCGCCGGCGCTCGTCGCCGCGTGGCGCTTTCTCGACCAGCCGCTGCCCGAGGAGCGGTGGACTCCCGGCTCGGTTGCGCAGTTCTGGTCATGGGCGAGTTCCGCCTGGCGCCCCGCCCGGCTTCCCCCGTGCGCGATGCTCCCGGCGCCGCGACGGTTCGAAGGGACTGCAGCCGCAAAGGTATAATCGACGCCTTTCCGCGGCCTCTCTCCCGCCGCGTCGCGCTCGAGAACCCATGACCACGCTCGTTGCCGTTCGCAAGAACGACGAAATCGCGATCGCCGCCGATTCGCTGACGACCTTCGGCGACACGCGGCTCAGCGCGCAGTACGACCGCAGCTCCGAGAAGATCATCCATTACAAGGGAACCTACATCGGGTTGTGCGGAAGCGCCGCGCACCAGCTCGTATTCCAGAGCCTGCTTGCCAAGCACAACGATCTCGACTTCCGCGACAAGGCTGCGATCTTCGAGACTTTTCGCAAGCTGCATCCGATCCTCAAGGAGCAGCACTTCCTGAATCCCAAGGAGGAAGAGGACGATCCGTACGAGTCGACGCAGGTCACGGCGCTCGTCGCCAACGAGTGCGGCATCTTCGGCATCTATTCGATGCGCGAAGTCTTCGAATATTCGCAATACTGGGCGGTCGGGTCGGGCCGCGAGTTCGCGCTCGGCGCGATGTACACGCAGTATCCGAAGCTCAAGTCCGCCGTCGCGATCGCGCGAGCGGGGATCGAGGCCGGGGCGACGTTCGACCGCAACTCCGGATTGCCGATGACCGTCTACACGGTTGCCGCAAAGCGCTAAGGCTCCAGCGAATGAGCATCTACGTGCCGAAGCATTTCGCCGCCGGCGATGGGTCAGCCGCGGCTCGCCTCTTCCGCGACCATCCGTTCGCCACGCTCGTGACACCATCGGCCGGCGAACCGTTCGTCACGCATCTTCCGCTGCTCTTCGTCGCCGAAGGCGAGCACGGTACGCTGCACGGCCACTTCGCCCGCGCGAATCCGCATGCGGGCGTTGCCGAGCACGCGGACTCAATCGCGATCTTCCACGGCCCGCACGCGTACGTGACGCCGTCGTGGTACGTCGATCCCGCGGCGGCGGTGCCGACGTGGAATTACGCGGTCGTCCATGCGCACGGCAGGATCGAGCTCGCCCGCGGCACGGCACAAACGCGCGCGGTCGTGGACATGCTCGTGGAGCGCTTCGAATCGGAGCGCGCGCACCCCTGGAAACTCGGCCTCACCGGCGCCCGCCTCGATGCGATGCTCAACGCGATCGTCGGATTCCAGCTGAAGCTCGCGCGGATCGACGTGAAGCTCAAGCTCTCGCAGAACCGTCCGCCCGAAGACCGTGAGCGCGTGACAGTGGGGCTTGCCGGCGAAGGCTATGCCGACGCGAGCGCTACCGCCGCATGGATGCGCGAGCTCTACTCGCAGAGCTGACCTGGGTGACCCATTTGGCGGCCGCTGCCGCTAACCGCGGCAACAGTTGTCGCGCGAGCGGCGGGTGTCAGCAAAGCCGCAGCGCGGACAGATCCAGGATCAGGTCGGGATTCTGATAGCCACGCCACACCGCATACGCGAGCAATGCTGCCGCGATGAGGCCCAGCGTGTGCCAGAGAGCGCGCCGCGTGCGGCTTGCCGCCGCGTGCGGTTCGGGTAAGGTCGGGTCGGTTGCAGCATTCACACGCGAAGCCTACGCCCGCGCGGGAGTCTCCGGCAACAGGTTGTAGGTCCCGAGCGAGCTTTGCAACGCCTGCACCGACGGCATTTGCGGCGGCGTCTGCGAGGTGAGCCCGAGCTCGCGCATCATCGTCATGATCGAGCTGAAGTCCGCCGCCGTCTGCACCTCGGCGATCGGCTTCGCGAGCAGGTTCACCGCGCGTCCGCTCACGACGAGCGGAATGCTGCGCACGAGCTGCGCGCGAAGGGAGCGGATCTCCTGTCCGGCGATCTTGCCCGAAATGCCGCGATCGAACAGCAGCACGACGACGCTGGCCTTGTACGCCGCGGCCGCGCCGGCGATCTCCTGGGCCGGAACGCCGGCACCCAGCGTGAGGCAATTGACGCCTTCGGTGAACAGCAGCAGCTCGAGGATTGCGAGGCCGAGCTGGTTGGGATCGTTCGGCGGCGTCGCGAGCAGCACCTGCCGCGCGTCGCGCGTGGGACGAACGAGACGCGTAACGTCGCGCAACAGCCGCTGCGCGAGATCCGCGAAGCGAAGCTCCTGGAAGTTCTCCATCTCGCCGCGGACGACGCGCTCGTGCACGGCCTCGTTGAGCGGAATCAACGTCGCTTCGAGAAACTTGCGCGTCCCCTGGCTCACGAGGAGCTTCGACAAATGATTCTGGAGCTCGCCGATCCGGTGCTGGGCGAG
>DASSGI010000213.1:0-6798 GCA_035857655.1 Casimicrobiaceae bacterium
TCCGCCTCGCGCGTGTACATCATGTGGCCGGCGTCGAAATAGTGGTGCTGGACGCGCGCCAGCACCTCCGGAGGCGCGTCGAGTTGCGCGAGCGACCAGTCGGTTGCCGAATACGGCGTGCCGAGATCGTAATGACCGCTCGCAACCAACACCCGCAGGTGCGGATTGCGGCGCAGCGCTCGCGAAAGATCAGGGCTCGTGCATGCGAACCCGTTGCCCTTCGCTTCGCCACGGTTCCAGTTCCACTGCTTGTGCACGTCCATGTTGAGGACGTCGTAGCGCGCCGTCGTGTCGATCTCGAGCGTCTCGCTCATGTACGCGTGCGCGGCCATCGTGTACGGCGCGGAGAGCGCCTCGATCCCGGGGTCGAACTCCCAGTCGCGCGTCCGTGAGGCCGCCATCGGTCCGGTGACGCGGGCTTCGAGCCGGCCGAGAATGCGTCCCTCGCTCCGCAGCAGCTCGAAGAAGAACGCTTCGTCGCCGATTCTCAGGTTCTTCTCTTCGACGAGCGCGACCGATAGTCCGGTCAGCTCGGAGATCCGCTTTGCCACGCGGCGGCGCTTCGCATCGGCGAGCCGCGAGCCCTCGTGCAACGCGCAGAGGTACTCCTCGACGACGAAGCTTTCTGCGGCGCTGCGCGCTGCTTCGGGCGATTTCGCCTGCGGCCCCGCGAGCTTCCCGTGATATTGCGCGGCACACGCGAATCCCGGAAGGAACAGTGCGTAGGGCAGGTCGTTGCGCGGCGCGAAAACGATGCTCTGCAAGTCCATCGCGCACGAAACGAGGATCAGTCCCGAGACGGCGACGCCGAGCTGCTGCAGCTTGTCGGTGAGCGCGGCGCCTCGCGTCGTGCCGTAGCTCTCGCCCGCGATGTAGATCGGCGAGCTCCAGCGCTTGTGCCGCCCGAGCCAAGCGCGCAAGACCTCGGCGAGCGCCGCGACGTCGCCGTCGACGGAGAGCATCTTCTTGCGCGCGTCCTCGCTCGCGGTCAGCGAATAGCCGGTGTGCGGCGGGTCGACGAATACGAGGTCGAAATGCTCGAACCACGATTCCGGATTGTCGCTGACCGTGTACGGCGGCGAGGGCATCGTGCCGTCGTCGTTGATGATGACGCGCTTGGGACCCAGGGCGCCGAGGTTCAGGAAGACGGACGCGGCGCCGGGGCCTCCGTTGAACGCGAAGCAGACCGGTCGCGAGCGCGGGTCGGCGTCCTTCAACTGATAGGCGATCGTGAACACCGCCGCATCCGGATCGCCGCGTTTGTCGTCGAGGCCGCCGGCGGCCACCGGCACGAAAGCGGCAGTCGCCGTGTAGGCCATCGTGCGCCCGCCGAGGCTGATCGTCGCTTCGCTCGTGTGGGGATTCTGGGCGAGGAGCTTTTCGACTTTCTCGCGCATGCGCTTCTTGTCGTCTTCGTTCGCGGGAGCGGGGGTTGGCTGTGTCATGGGCGAATGCGCTTTCCGAGAGGTCGGTGGGGAAGGAAAAAAGTACACGGGCCCCGCGATTCCGGCGCTGCGCGGAACGCAGCCGCCCCGCCGCAAGGCCGCCGGGCGGCCGCCATCGTCGTTCAACGGCTCCCGATTTGCAACACTCGGCTCTGACCGAAGCGCGCCAAGGTCCCGTAAAATTGGAGTTTTCGACTTGGCTGTGAAAGGACATCCCATGGCTACCGACCCTGGCCAACGCGCCGGCAACCCCACGATGGATGCGGCGTCGCTCTATCGCGAGGAGATCATTACCGACCGAGCGGTCGGCACGCTGCGCGTGCTCAATCCCATCAAGGACGACGGGACGCCCGACCGCTCCCGCCCCACAATCTACACGGGCGAAGCGCAGCTCATGACCAACATGGGACCGCTGCCGATCAGCTTCGACGTTCCCGCGGCATCGCTCGCCGAAGCCGTCGCGAAATATGCGGACGCAGCAAAGGAAGGCGTCGCACACGCGATGCGCGAGCTTGCGGAGCTCCGCCGGCAGGCTTCGTCGTCGATCGTCATTCCGCAGGGCGGCGCACTTCCACCCGGCGGCATGCCGGGCGGTGGAAAGATCCAGCTGCCTTGACGCGCAACGCCGTCGACGTCGGTCACAACGCCGCGGCAAGTCGATTCGAAGCGACGGTCGAAGGCTGGCTGTGCTTCGCCGCGTACACGCTCGCCGACGGCGTGATGCGCATCTACCACACCGAGGTTCCTCCGGCGGTGGGCAATCGCGGCATCGCTGCGCAGATCGTGCGCGCCGCGTTCAATTACGCAGAGGCGCACGGCCTCGAGGTCGAGCCGCGATGCAGCTACGTACGCAGTTATATGCGGCGGCATCCCGAGACATTGCGCCTGCTGTCTCCCGATTCGCCGCTTCGGAAGTGACCGGAGGCTAAGCGCGCGCTTCAACTCCGCGCTCGCTTCATGCGCCTCGGCCATGCGTCCGATTGGCCGACTCGGCGCTTCCGATGATGATCGGCGACGGAACGCTGCCCGCGTAATCGGCGCGATCGGCGTGTTCCGCTCGCTGACATCGTCCCGGAGGCGGCCATGGCCCACATGCTCGACCCGAAGCGCATCGACAACGAAACGAAATACAACGCGGCGCTCGAAGAGCTCGACGCGCTGATGGAGGGGGAGCCCGACGCCTGCGTCGAGCGACGCATCGACGAGCTCTTCGAGCTGATCGAGGATTACCAGCTGCGGAGGCCCGCGCGCGCGGCGCAGTTCGGCTGAGCGAGCGTGATCAGGTAGCGGGCGCGCCGGCGTCGAACACCGCCTCGGCCGCGGCGAGGTCTTCGAGTGCGAAGCCTACCGATTTGAATACGGTCACCTCGTCATCGCGCGTGCGCCCAGGATGCACACCGCAAGCAAGATCGGCGAGGTCTGCTGCGACCGCCGACGCATCGATTGCGCCGCTCGCAATCGCCGCAACGATGTCGCCGCCCTCGGTGAGTGCCGCAGCACGCGTGTCGACGACGATCAGGTCGGCGCGGGCGATCGCCGCATCGTCGGTCTCGCGCATCTTTGCGGTGAAAGCACCGACGAGATCGAGATGCATTCCCGATCGCAGCCACGCGCCGCGTACGAGCGGCTCCGTCGAGAGCGTGGCGCAAGACACGACGTCGGCGTCGCGTACCGCTCGTTCGAGGTCGTGCACCGCGGTTACCGGCAGGCCAGCTGCCGCCATGTTCGCCGCGGCGGCGGTCGCATGCTCCGCGGTGCGGCTCCACAGGCTCACGCGCTCGATGGGACGCACCTGCATGTGCGCCTCGACGAGGCCGCGCGCGATCCGGCCGGATCCGATCACCGTCAAGTGGCGCGCATCGGCGTGCGCGAGACGATCGGCCGCGTATGCGGATGCACCCGCGGTGCGCCGTGCGGTGATTTCGTCGCCGTCGAACATCGCGAGCGGTTTGCCGTTCGATGCGTCGAACAGCACGTAGAACGCGCCCACCGCGCGCTCGTTGCGCGCCGCGTTGCCCGGATAGACGGTGACGAGCTTCACGCCGAGTCTCCGACCTACCCGCCACGCCGGCATCAGCAGCAGCGTAGCCGAGGGTTCGCCGGGAACCGCGATCGGATGGTTCGCGCGCAGCGGCGCAGCGACTTCTTCGCGCAACATCGCGTCCAGCGCGGCGAGCATTCGCGGCCAGGGCAGCCGCGACCGAATCGCGGCAGCGTCGAAGTAAGGCAGGTTCACCGCGCAGCGTCTTCGGCGAGCGAGAGCAGCGCAGCGTTGCCGCCTGCGGCAGCGGTGTTGACGGTCACCGTGCGCTCGACGACGAGCCTCGCCCAATCGTAGCGGCCGGCCGCATCCGCGACGATGACCGGTACGATCGGCCCTTCTGCCGACGCGAACTTCGCCCGGATTTGACGCGCCTCTTCGGGGTCCGAGGCAAGCAGCACCGCGTCGACGGCCGCGGGCTCGATGCGGTCGACGAGAACGATGCGCCGGTCGCCGAGAATCTCGCGGACGCGCAGCGAGACGAGATCGCGTCGCAGCAGCACCGTGTTGCCGAGCGCGAGCGCCGTGCGCGCCTGTGCAGTGAGAGATCGCTCGTCGCCGGCGATGCAGCCGACCACGCCGCGCGGATGGAATTCGAGCGTGTTCGACTCGCCCGTCGGACCGGGCATGATGAGGGATGTCGTGGGCGCCGCGACCGGCGCTGCGCGCGTCAGCCGCCGGACATAGAGCGGCCCCCCGGCTTTCGGACCTGTTCCCGAGAGCCGATGTCCGCCGAAGGGCTGCACGCCGACGACCGCGCCGACGATGTTGCGGTTAACGTAGACATTGCCGGCGCGCACGCGCGCGAGAATCGCTGCGACGGTTTCGTCGATGCGCGTGTGAATGCCGTGCGTCAGCCCATAGCCGCTCGAGTTGATCGCATCGACGAGCTCGGGCAGCTGGTCGCGCTTCCAGCGAACGACGTGGAGGATGGGACCGAAGACTTCGCGCGTAAGCGCGGCAATTCCGTCGACGCCGCCCAGGTCGACGATCGTCGGCGCAACGAATGTCCCTTTCTCGGCCGCGCGTGGAAGCGGCAGCTCGACGACCTTGCGCCCGGACGCGCGCATCTTCGCGACGTGCGCCGAGAGCGACGCCTGCGCGTCGGTGTCGATCACCGGTCCGATGTCCGTCGCAAGCCGACGCGGGTCGCCGAGCGAAAGCTCGCGCAACGCCCCTTCCAGCATCGTCAGCATTCCCGGCGCGACGTCGTCCTGCACGCACAGGATGCGCAGCGCCGAGCAGCGCTGCCCGGCGCTGTCGAACGCCGACGTCAGCGCATCGGCGACGACCTGTTCGGGTAGCGCCGAGCTGTCGACGATCATCGCGTTCATCCCGCCGGTCTCGGCAACAAGAACCGGGTCGTCGTCGCGCTTCGCGAGCGCGCGGTAGATGAGCCGCGCGACTTCGGTCGAGCCCGTGAAGATCACACCGGTGATGCGCGTGTTGGCGACGAGCGCCGTACCGATGGTCTCGCCGCGCCCCGGCAGAAACTGCAGCGCGGGAATCGGAACACTCGCGCGATGCAGAACGCGCACCATCTCGTAGGCGATGAGCGGCGTCTGTTCCGCAGGTTTCGCAAGAACGGGATTCCCGGCGGCGAGCGCGGCACTCACCTGTCCCGTGAAAATCGCCAGCGGAAAGTTCCACGGCGAGATCGCGACAATGGGTCCGAGCGGCGTAGCGGTCGACACGCTGAGATCGGTGCGCGCCTGTCCGGCGTAGTAGCGAAGGAAGTCCGCCGCTTCGCGGACTTCGGAGACCGCGTTGGCCAGGGTCTTTCCGGCTTCGCGCACCGCAAGCGCCAGGAAGAGCGCCCGTTCGTCTTCGAGGAGGTCGGCGGCGCGTTCGAGGCAAGCGGCACGGTCCGCCGCGGGAAGTGACGACCACGCCGATCCTTGCGTGACGGCGATGTCGACGGCCGCTTCGACGTCGTCGATGCTCGCCTCGATCAGCGTGCCGACCGTATCGTCGCGATCGGCGGGATTGCGCACCGGCTTGCGTTCGCGCCCTGCCAAATCGAGCGCGTTGCCGAGTATCGGCACCGCATAGCGAGGCGTCGCAACCGCGGACAACGCCGTGCGCAACGACGCGAGCTCATTGTCATCGGCAAGATCGGCGCCGCGTGAATTGCGCCGTCCCGGCAGGAGCGCTTCCGGCAACGGAATGCCGGGATGCGGTGTACCGCCGGTCTTCTCGGCCTGCGCGACGGGATCGGCGACCAGCGATTCGATGCTGACCGACGGATCGACGATGCGATTGACGAACGAGCTGTTCGCGCCGTTTTCGAGGAGGCGGCGCACGAGATAGGCGAGCAGCGTCTCGTGCGAGCCGACCGGGGCATAGATCCGGCAAGCGCGATCGAGCTTGTCCTTTCCGACAACCTGATCGTAGATGCTCTCACCCATCCCATGCAGGCACTGGAACTCGTATTCGGCATTGGCCGCGAGCGTATGGATCGCCGCGATCGTGAATGCGTTGTGGCTCGCGAACTGCGGATAGATCGCGTCGGGCGCAGCGAGCATCGCGCGCGCGCATGCGAGATACGAGACGTCGGTATGGACCTTGCGCGTGAACACCGGATACGCGCTCATTCCTTCGACCTGCGCGCGCTTGATCTCGGTGTCCCAGTACGCTCCTTTCACGAGGCGTAACATCAACCTGCGCCGATGCAAGCGGGCGAGGGCGACGAGCCAATCGATGACTTCGCGCGCGCGCTTCTGATAGGCCTGGACGACGAACCCCAGGCCCTCCCATCCGGCGAGCGCCGGATCGCCCGCGAGCGCGGCGAAGATGTCGAGCGACAGATCGAGCCGATCGGCCTCCTCGGCGTCGATGTTGAAGCTGATTGCGTAATCGCGCGCATATTTCGCGAGCTTGGCGACGCACGGGATCAGCTCGGTGATGACACGCTCGCGTTGCGCGCGCGCGTAGCGCGGATGCAACGCGGAGAGCTTCACCGAAATGCCGGGGCCGGCGATGACTCCGCGCCCCTCCGAGGCACGACCGATCGCGTGGATCGCACCCTCGTACGCGGCGAAGTAGCGATCGGCATCCGCCGCGGTCATCGCCGCTTCGCCCAGCATGTCGAACGAGAACGTGTAGCCGCGCTCCTCGCGCTCGCGCGCGTTCGCGAGCGCTTCTCCGATCGTGCGTCCGGTGACGAACTGCCGGCCAAGGAGGCGCATCGCGAGATCCACGCCCCTGCGAATCAGCGGCTCGCCGCCCTTGCGCAGCATCGAAGCGAGCGCTTGCTCGAGCGTTCCCTCGCTGCGCGTCTCGACGATCCGACCCGTGACGAGAAGGCCCCAT
>DASSGI010000214.1:0-7998 GCA_035857655.1 Casimicrobiaceae bacterium
CGCACCCCGATGGTGTGGATCCTGCATGCAGGCTACCTGTGGATCCCGGTGCACCTCGCGCTGCGTGCGCTTGCCGAAACGGGATTCGTGGCGACGCCGCTCGCGACGCACGCATTGACGGTGGGCGCGATCGGCGGACTGACGCTCGGGATGATGACGCGCACCGCGCGAGGGCATACGGGCCGTCCGATCCAGGCCGGGCGCTGCGAAGTCATCGCTTTCGCGCTCGTCACAGTGGCGGCCGTCACGAGGACGCTCGTGCCGCTCGCGAGTCCCGCCGTCTATCGCGAGGCGGTCATCCTTTCCGCGTGCATGTGGTCGGCGGCCTTCGCGCTTTACGCCGTGCGTTATTGGCCGATCCTCACGCGAGCGCGAATCGACGGCAGGCCGGGGTGAGCGGTCGAGCAGAGCTCGACGAAGAGGAGCGACCGCCGCGCGCCGGCCGGGCGACGGGAGCGCTGCGGCCGGCGCTTTCGCGCATTCAGCCGTGATAATCGCGTAGCTTCGCGGCGTCGAATATCGTTACCTCGCGGCCGTCGACCTTGATGAGGCCTGCCTCGATGAGGTCGTGCAGGATCCGCGAGAAATGCTCCGGTGTCACGTTGAGCCTGGAGGCCACCACTGCCTTCGACGTAGGCAGTGACACGACGTAGGGATCGGACTCTGCCTCCGCGTGCGCATCCTGGCGCAGCAGGTAGCCGACGACACGCTCGGTTCCCGACTGCAGCGAGTACGCCTCGACGTCGCTGATCAATCCGTGGAGCCGGCGCGAGAGGCCGGCGAGCATCTTGCGGGCGAACTTCGGATCGCGCTCGAGCTCGGCGAACACAACGTTCCGCGACACGTGGAGCAGCAGCGAATCGGCCAATGCCTGCGCCATCACGATGTACGGCTTTTCCATGAACATCAGCGCTTCGCCGAACGAGTGTCCAGGAGGCACGATTTCGATGACCTTTTCGTTGCCTTCGGCGGAAACGAACGCAAGCTTGATCTGGCCGTAAACGACGACGTGGAATCCCTCGCAGGGATCGCCGCGGTTGAAGACGATTTCCCCTCGGGGGACCTCGAGCACCGTCGTGCCCGCGGCGATCGGCGCGAGCTCGGCCGGCGCGAGCTCCTTGAACAGCGGGACGCTCGCGAGAAACGCTTCCGTCTTGATCTTTGCCTTCGACATGGCTCGGCACTCGCGCGGACGCCGGCGAGCGTAGCACAGCCTTTATCCGCCGATTCGCAACGACGAGGCTGGCGGCACTTGATCTGGATCAAGGAGTCGTCGAACGCGCCGACGGAGACTTCGTCTACAAGGGATCGTAGCTGACGGCGGAGGAGCCACAAGATATGGTATTCGGATTCAAGGTCAATGCCACCCCGCCGATCGCGTTCGGCGCGAGCGACCGCGCGCCGATGCCTTCGGAAGTCGTAAAGCGCGACGGCCAGCGCGCAGCCTTCGACGTGTCGAAAATCGCGTCGGCGCTCCTGCGGGCGGGCGCGGCGACGGGAGAGCTCGACGCGATTCGCGTGACCGTGCTTACCGACGATCTCACGACGACGATCGCCGAACGTTTCGGGCGGCGCGCACCGCACATCGAGGAGATCCAGGATCTCGTCGAGATGGCGCTCATCGCCGCGGGTCATGTCAAAACCGCTCGCGCCTACATCGTCTATCGCGAGAAGCATGCACGGTTTCGCGGCGACCACCGGACGATGGTCGACGTCGCGGCATCGATCGACGAATACCTCGACCGCGAAGACTGGCGAGTGAACGCGAACGCGAACCAGGGCTATTCGCTCGGCGGGCTGATCCTCAACGTTTCGGGAAAGGTCGTCGCCAACTACTGGCTGTCTCATGTCTACGCTCCCGAGATCGGCAGGGCGCATCGCGATGGCGACGTGCACATCCACGACCTCGACATGCTGGCCGGCTACTGCGCAGGCTGGTCGCTGCGCTCGCTGCTGCACGAGGGACTGAACGGCGTGCCCGGCAAGGTCGAGGCGGCGCCGCCGAAGCACATGTCGAGCGCGGTCGGACAGATCGTCAACTTCCTCGGCACGCTGCAGAACGAGTGGGCGGGCGCGCAGGCGTTCAGCTCGTTCGACACGTACATGGCGCCGTTCGTGCGCCGCGACGCGATGAGGTACGACGAGGTCAGGCAGTGCATTCAGGAGCTGATCTACAACCTGAACGTGCCATCGCGCTGGGGCACGCAGACGCCGTTCACCAACCTGACGTTCGACTGGGTGTGTCCCGAAGATCTGCGTGAGCAGGTTCCCGTGATCGCGAGCGAGGAGATGCCGTTCCGCTACGGCGACCTGCAGGCCGAGATGGACGCGATCAACCGCGCCTATATCGAAGTGATGACGGGAGGCGATGCCAAGGGGCGCGTGTTCACGTTCCCGATCCCCACGTACAACATCACGCCGGAGTTCGACTGGGATCATCCGAATTGCGAGGCGCTTTTCGCGATGACGGCGAAGTACGGATTGCCGTACTTCCAGAATTTCCTCAATTCGGAGCTCAAGCCGAACATGATCCGGTCGATGTGCTGCCGCCTGCAGCTCGACCTGCGCGAGCTCCTGAAGCGCGGGAACGGCCTGTTCGGCTCCGCCGAGCAGACCGGCTCGCTCGGCGTCGTCACGATCAATTGCGCGCGACTGGGCTACCTGCACGCGGGCGACGAGCAAGCGCTCTTCGCGCGGCTCGACGAGCTTTGTGCTTGGGCGAAGGACAGCCTGGAGGTGAAGCGCAAGGTGATCCAGCGACTGATCGACCAGGGCCTGTTTCCGTACACGAAGCGCTATCTCGGGACGCTGCGCAATCACTTTTCGACGATCGGCGTCAATGGCGTCAACGAGATGGTTCGGAATTTCACCGGAGATTCCGAAAACATAACGACACGGCGCGGACACGCGCTCACGGTGCGCCTGCTCGATCATCTGCGAGCGCGGATCGTCGAGATGCAGGAACAGACGGGGCACATGTACAACCTCGAGGCCACACCCGCCGAGGGTACGACCTATCGCTTCGCGAAGCTCGATCGCGAGCGCTGGCCCGACATTCTGCAGGCTGGCTCGGCGGCGATGCCGTACTACACGAACAGCACGCAACTGCCGGTCGGCTTCACCGACGACCCGTTCGAGGCGCTCGCGCGGCAGGAGGAGCTGCAGACGAAGTACACCGGCGGCACGGTGCTTCACCTGTACATGACCGAGCGCGTGTCTACGGCATCGGCATGCAAGGCGCTGGTGCGGCGCTCGCTCGAGCGCTTCCGCCTGCCGTACATCACGGTGACGCCGACATTTTCGATCTGCCCGACGCACGGCTACCTGGACGGCGAGCACCGCTTCTGCCCGAAATGCGACGCCGAAAGGCTCGCCGAAAAGCGGCGAAAGCTCGCCGCGTGACCAACAGCGTTGCCAAGGAGGTTCGCATGAATCCGCCACTCGATGCCGCACACACCGTCGAAGCGCCGGCACTCTCCGACGAAGAACGCCAGCCCTGCGAGGTCTGGACCCGCGTGATGGGTTATCACCGGCCCGTCGCGTCGTTCAACATCGGCAAGAAGGGCGAGCACGCGGAGCGTTGCTTCTTCCGCGAGGAGCGTGCGCGCACCCATCTGTGAACGCAGCTGCGACCTCGGGTGCCGAACGGCTGCGCGTCGGCGGGTTCGTTCCGTTTACGGCGAACGACTATCCCGGCGCGCTCGCCGCCGTTGTCTTCTGCCAGGGTTGCCCGTGGCGGTGCGGTTACTGCCACAACCCGCATCTCCTCCCTGCGCGCGGCGGTGCCGTGTGCGAATTCGACCGGATTCTCGAGTGGCTCGAGAGCCGGCGCGGCCTGCTCGACGCTGTCGTGTTCTCAGGCGGCGAGCCCACTGCGCAGGCGGCGCTCGGAATAGCGATCGCAGAAGTCCGTGCGCTCGGCTTCAGGATCGGCGTGCATACGGCAGGCGCTTACCGGCGCCGCTTGGATGAGCTGCTGCCGGAGATCGACTGGGTGGGGATCGACATCAAGGCTCCGCTCGCCGCGTACGAGCGCGTGACGCGCACCGCGCACAGCGGAGTCGCGGCGTGGACGAGTCTCGATCGCGTCCTCGCGGCCGGGACGTCCCATGAAGTTCGCACGACCGTGCATCCGACGCTGACGCCGGCTGCGGCACTTGAAAGCGTCGCCCGAGAGCTGGCCGCGCGCGGCGTCTCGCGCTGGGTGCTGCAACCCTTCCGGGCGACCGGTTGCGCGAACGCCGACGTGATCGCTGCGGGACGCGACAGCGCGATCGACGAGTGTCTGCTCGCGCGATTGAAGCCGCACGTCGCGGACGTCGTGGTCCGCGCCTAGACTTCGGGAGCTTTCGGCTCACGCGACGCGCAAAGCTCGCGCTGCGACGTCGGCAATCGGACATCGCCGGTCGGCAAGTACAACGTCTGGAACAAGATCGCCCGCTCCACCGGGACATCGCACTAAAGCGCAGGCGCTGCGACCGATTGCGAAGTTCCGGCGGTGTGCGCCAACGTCGCGATCAGCAGCGCAGCCGCCGCGTTGTGGAGCACGGTGACCGGAAGCGCGGGCATCGCGACGACCGCGGCGACGCCCAGCAACGGAGCGGTCAGCGCAAGCGCCGTCAGCCACGCACAGGCGCGAGCGTCGATCGAGCGCAGCGCGTATGCGAGCACGAGCGCAAGGAACGTGACCGCGATCGCGAACAGCCGGTGAACGGTGTGGAGCGCCGCGCCGTTGGAGGGCGGCACGAAGTGCCCGTTGACGGATGTGAGCGGCTGGAACGGGTCGAGGGACCCGCCGATCGCGGCTGCGTCGGCGGCGACGCCGGAGCAGTGTAGAAGATTGCGGCACGACGCCAGTGCGAACTCGGTTCCGATGAGCCCGCCGATGCCCGCCTGCACGAATGCCAGCGCGAGCAGCCCGAGCGCAAAGCGCCGATGCGAAGCGGTGGCGTGATTCGCCGGCCTCACGTCGTCGTCCACCGCGGCAACGCCCGCCAACGCGGCGAGCAGCGCGAGCATCAGGTAGCCGCCGACCAGGTTTCCGAGCGGGATCACGGGAACTGCAGCGCCGGGTGTCGCCACGCCGAGCAACCCGAGAGCTGCGGCAACCAGCAGCGCTGCCAATCCCAGCCTGCGCTCGCGCCGGAAAGCCGGGCGGCGCGCCCGCGCGGACAGCCACAAGCCGACGACGAGCACCAGCGCGCCGGTGGCGGCCAGTCGATGAACGATGCGCGCGATCGATACCCCCGTCGTCGCTGTCTCTTTGGCGTCGACCGCCGCGTAGCACGCAGGCCAGTCGCCGCACGAAAGCCCGGCCTGCGTATGGCGAATGAATGCGCTGGCGACGATGACGACGAGCGTCAGCGCCGATGCGGCGAGTGCAACGCGTCCGAGCGCGCGGCGGACGCGCGCAATCGGTGCGGTAGACGTCGCGGCGACGCTCATGCGCGCCTGGAGCGGGGTTGCAGACATGCGCGGGCGATGGCGCTCCGTTTTCGCACGACGGCGACGACCACGACGACGACGAACAGCATGCCGCCGATGATCGCGATCAGGCCGCCGATGCCCATGAGCCCCATCCCGATCGTCTGTTCGATCGACCGTGAGACGGCGGCGCCGTCGGCGACCTTGCGCTGCACGCCGTAGCCGCCGGACCAGACGAGGCCGACGATGTGCAGCAGCTGGCCGGCGCCGTAGAGATACGGCTGCCATGTGGCAAGCCGCGTCGGCGCTGCCGCAAACCCGAGACGCGGGAGCAGCCAGTATCCGACGCCCATCAGCGCGATCGTCACGCCGACGATCGCGCCATGGTAGTGGGCGGGAATCCGGACGTTGTTGCCGTGAATCGCGTAGCCGACGACGCCGCCAGCGCCGAACAGCGCGATCGACATCACCAGCGCCGCGAACAGCGGCGAGCGGCGCGCTGCGCGCGAGGCGTCCGTGCGCAGGTCGCGAGCGAGCTCCCATAGGATCGCGACGGCGACGGGTGCGATCGCGAGCCCGCCGCCGAAACGCATCAGCCAGGTCTGCAGCCGATGATGCTCGACTGTCGCGATTCCGTACGCGTAATAGATCAGCGGCGTCGCGAACACGCAGGCGAGCGCCACGCCGAAGAGGATGGCGACAACGCGCGGCGACAGCGGCATCCGCACGCCGACGCCGTCGGCGAGCAGCAGCCATCCAACGAGCATCAGCAGCGTCCATGCGAATTGGACGACGTGACCGGCGCCCCAGAACAGAAGCTCGTAGTACGCATTGCTGTCGAGGCCGCCCGGTATTGCCACCCAGGACCAGGCGAGCGCGAGCAATGCGACTGCAGCGGCGACGATCGCCGCGTTGAGGCCGAAGCGCAGCGCGCCCGCGCCGTCGAGCCGGATTCCGACGAGCGGCGAAGCGAACAGCCCGCGCGCGACGAGGAGCGCAGCGCCGGCGCCGAACACCGCGAGGCCGACGATGAACCACGGCGACTCGATCACCGGCACGTAGTTCGACATGATTGGCGTGCCGCCGGCGAACGGTGCGAATGCGATCAGCGAAGCGCCGACGACCGTGAAGGCGAGAGCAGCCCAACCCAAACCGAGCAGTCGCGGCGTGCTGTTCAGGCTCCAGAGCCCGCCCGCAAATGCGACGAACCAGACGAGCACCGACAGGTCGACATGCGCGACGAGTGCGGTGTGAAAGAAATTGGCGACCGGAAACATCGCGGCAAGCCCCGGCGTGCGCGAAAGGACGAGCAACACGGCGAGAACGCCCGATGCGCAGAGCGCGACGACGCACAAGCCGAACCAGCCCAGCGCGAGCTGCATCCGCTCGTCGCGCGGGATCGAGAGCGTGAACCTTCCGGGCGCGACGCTGGCGTCGACGCGTGCGGCACGCACCGAAATCGAGCGGTCGACGGGCAGCATCGCCGGCACCGCTAACGCTCCGAAAAGGCGGGCATGTCGCTACCTCATCCGCGAAATATCCAGCCGCGTTCCTTGGCATCGAAATCGATCACCAGGACGCGGCCGGGAGCGAGGTCGATCGCACGATCGGCGACGAACGTGAACTCCCCTGTGGCTGTGTCTTTCAGCTTCGCCACGAAGCGGTGTGCGCCGGCCGGCACCATGGCACGCCGGTAAACGGTCGCGGCGCCGTCGTGCGCAAGTCCCGTCGGCGGAGCGACGACGGCGAACAGCGGGCTCCCGTCCATTTCGACTTGCACGTTGAGGGGCGCCCGCTCGCGCTCGCAGACTTGCGCCGCACGCATGTTCGGAGCGAGCTTCGCGAGCTCTTCGGCCGTGCGCTCGCGGCAGGGAACCTTGCGCTGCCCCGCGTGCTGCAGCGACAGCTTTACCAGCGCGTCGCCGGGCGCCAGCTGGACGTACGGCGGCGAAGTCGAAAAATAGCCGACGACGGCGACGAACGCCGCGTAGCAGAGCGCCTGCAACGGATAGCTCGACCATCGATTCAGCGGAGCGCTCGTCATGGCGCGGGCGTTCTCATGGGCGGCCGCCCAGCCTGACCATCTCGGCGGCGGCGGTGCGCGCAAGATGCGGAGAGAGCCTGAACGCGTCGGAGAAGCAGTCGTCCTGCGTCATCCCGTGCGCGACGAACGCCGGATGCGCGGCCTCGACCATCTTCACCGACCCGCACGCGTAGATCTGATGACCGGAGAGATCCGGAAAATCGGCGAGGATCGCCTCGTGAACGAGGCCGGTACGCCCGGTCCAGTGATCGCCCGGTTCCGCAGCCGACAGCACCGGCACGAACGTGAAGTTCGGATGCTCCGCCGCCCATTCCTTCGGCAGATCCGGCAGATACAAGTCGCGCAGCGCGCGCACGCCCCAATAGAGGATCATCCTGCGCTTCATGCCGACGTGAAACGCGTGCTCGACCATCGATTTGACGGGCGCGAAACCCGTGGCGCCGGCGACGAAGATGATCGGCTTGTCGGAGTCGTCGCGCAGGAAGAACGAGCCGAGCGGTCCCTCGAAGGTCACAATGTCGCCGACCTTC
>DASSGI010000215.1:0-3703 GCA_035857655.1 Casimicrobiaceae bacterium
CTGTCGATACGCGCAGGGGCCTGGCTCGCGCACAAGCTGCTGGGCGTATCCGAGACCGGAGCCATTCCCGCAACGAAGATCGAGTCCATCCCGCTGCACGCACTTCGGCAGCCGATCGCGAACATCGTGATGCAATGGAACCGCGCGATGGACCTCGCCGGACGATGAGCGTTCGCCCGCTGGATCAGTCTGCGCTCGATTCCGGTGCGCTGTCGAAGAGCGCGCCGTCGCCGGCCGCCCAACCGAGTCGAAGCGTTGTGCCAGGAGAGAGCGGCTCGGCTCCCGGCTTGCGCGGCCAACGCGCATTCGCGAGTCCGAACGGCGTGCTCGCGTAGACTCGAACGGTCGGACCGGCGACGTCGACTCGCTCGACTCTCCCCTCGACGACATTGTCGGCCGCCGCATGGCCGTCGAGGATCGAAAAGCTCTCCGGGCGAACCATCAAACGCACGAGCGGCGTCTTCGGCGCAAACCCGCGCGCCCCAACGCGAACGAGCGGGGCGGGCGCTGCGAGCGGCGACAGCGTGACCGAATCGCCGTCGACCGCGACGACGCGCGCGCTCCATAGGTTCGACTCTCCGAGAAAATCCGCAACGAACGCCGATGCGGGATGATCGTAGATCGCCGCGGGATGTCCGATCTGCTCGATCGCGCCGTTTCGCATGATCGCGATCCGGTCGGACATCACCATCGCCTCTTCCTGATCGTGCGTGACGTAGAGCATCGTGAGTCCGAGCGAGCGTTGGAGATTCTTGATCTCGCCCTGCATCCCCTCGCGCAGCTTCCGATCCAGTGCGCCAAGCGGCTCGTCCATCAGCAGAACCGGCGGCTCGAAGACCAAAGCGCGCGCGAGAGCGACGCGCTGCTGTTCGCCGCCGCTCAACTCTCCGATTCGACGCGAGCCGTAGCCGGAGAGGCCGACCATCTCGAGCGCCCTTTCCGCGCGCCGACGCGCATCGGTTTTCGCAACGTGTCGCATCCGGAGCGGAAAGCCGACGTTTTCGGCGACACTCATGTGCGCGAACAGCGCGTAGCTCTGAAACACGACGCCCAGGTTTCGCTGCTCCGGCGGCATTCCGTCGACGCACTTGCCCGCGATCTCGACGGATCCGCAATCCGGCTCGACGAAGCCCGCCACCATCATCAGCGTCGTCGTCTTGCCCGAACCGCTCGCGCCGAGCAGCGCGACGAATTCCCCGGCCGCGATCGCAAGCGACACATTGGACACGACGACGCGATCGCCGTAGCGCTTCACCAACCCCGAAAATGTCAGCGCGGCGCCTTTGAACACGAGGTGGAACCCTAATCGGGCCGTGCAGCCAATTGTAACCGCGCGTGCTACCAGAAGCGCTTCTGCGCGTCGGTGAGTCGCTCGATGCCGTCGCTCGTGACGAGGATCGTGTCTTCGTAGTCGCCCAGATAGCCGCCGCCGTCGGAGATCGTGCGCTCGTAGTTGAGCACCATGTTGGGGACGATCTGTGTCTTGTCGCCGCGCGCGAGCCACGGCGAATCCCAGCCGAGCCCGATCCCGTGTCCGAGCGCCGAGAACACGCCCTTGATCGGAAAGCCCAAGCTCTCCTGTTTCTTCAATCCGGCGTCTCCGACCTGGCCGGCAGTCGTGCCAGCATGCGTTGCGGCGATTCCCGCGTCGCAGGCGGCCATCGCGGCTTCGAACAGCTCGATCTGCCGCTTCGAGGGCGCACCGATCGCCTTCGAGCGCGAGACGTCGAAATAGTAGCCGTCGACGACACCTGAGATGCCCAGTCGCAGCCACATTCCATTCTCGAGCGGGCGCTTCGATCCCCACGTCGGGAAGTTCGACTTGACAAGAACCGGCGCGTCGCCGCCGCGACCGGAGGCCATGAACGAGTTGTAGAGCATGCCACCGGCGGGGACGAGGCTCTGCAAGCCCGCCGCGACGACGTCGCCGTGCGTAGCTCCCGGTTCCGCAGCGGCCATCATCGCTTCGATCATTCGCGAGCCGATCTTTGCCGAGCGCCGCAGCAGCGCAATTTCCGCGGGTGACTTGATCATCCGCTGCTCGATCAGGATCGACTGCGCATCGCGCCACTGCACATCGGGGAGCGCGGCGGCGATCTGGTTGTACGTCGTCGACGGCATCGCGTCGGCGCCGACCAGCCCGACTGGCCCGCGGTCGAGGCCCGACTTGCGCATCGCCAGGATCGTCTCCTCGACGATGAAGTCCGTGTAGACGATCTGTTCGGCTGGTAACGCGATACGACCGTCGTTCGGCGAATCGATGATCAGCGTAGGCTCCCCGGTCGCCGGGACGATCAACGAGGTATGCGCACGCGCCGACCAGTTCCCCTGGAGATCGGGGATGTACGGATAAGGCGTGTAGTAGTTCGTCAGATACAGAACGTCGGCGTAGCGATCGAGCGTGCCGCCTCCGCGGGCGAACACGAGCAGCCCTTTCAGGTCGCCGCGCCGTACGAGCTCGACGGTTCGCTGCCGGCGTGCGGCGAACTCGCTGGGGGCGATGGCGGCAATTTCACTGTCTGCGGACATGGTCGGTGATTCCCCTCGCGGTGAAGTAGATGGCGATGACCCCACACGAAAATACCAGAAGGATCGTCGATACGGCAGCAACGGCGGGACTGATCTCGAAACGGATCCCGTTCCACATCTGTACGGGCAGCGTCGTCGCGTCGATGCCAGACATGAACAGCGCGACCACGACGTCGTCGAACGACGTCAGAAAGGCAAATGCTGCGCCAGCAACGATACCGGGTCGAATTGCCGGCAGGACGACGAGAAAGAAGGCGCGCGCGGGAGAGGCGCCGAGGCTGCGCGCCGCGTTTTCGGCACGCCAGTCCATTTTCTGCAGCGCGGCCGAGACATTGATCACGACGAACGGCAATCCCAGGATCGCATGCGAGAGGATCAACCCCGGCACGGTGCCGCTGAGTCTCAGGTAGGCGTACCCGCGGTAGAGCGCGATCGCCGTTACGATGCTCGGCATCATCAGCGGCAGCAGAAAGCTCATCGTGATCGGGGTCGCCAGCGATTTCGCAAGCCGTATCGCGCCGAGGCTCGCGAGAGTACCAAGTACCGTCGCGAGCAGCGTTGCGCCGGTCGCGACGATCAGGCTGTTGGCCGCCGCGTGCTGCCACGGCCGGCTCGTGAAGAAGAGGTCGTACCAGCGCAGCGAGAAGCCAACCGGCGGAAAGGAGATGAAGTCCGCCGAGCTGAACGAGATCGGCACGACAATCAGCGTCGGCAGGACCATGAAGCAGCAAACGATCACTACGATCGCGTTCACCGACCAGTCGACGAGGCGGCGCTGTCCCGCGCGCGTCATCGGACGCCCCAGACGGCACGCAAGCCGAACCAGCGGTCGCCGGCCCAGAACAGCGCGAGCGTGGAGACGACGAGCATCAGCGAAAGCGTGCCGGCGAAGCCCCAGTTGAGCGATTGGTTGATGTTGAATTCGATCAGCTGCGCGAGAAAGATGTCGCGTGTGCCGCCGAGGATCGCCGGAATCACGAAGAAGCCGAGGCTCAGCGTGAACACGAGGACGATGCCCGCCATGACGCCAGGCAGGGTCATAGGAAAGTAGACCTTCGCGAACACTGCGAGCGGCCGCGCACCGAGGCTGCGCGCAGCGCGCAGCAGTTCGGGATTGACTCGCATCATCGTCGCCGCGAGCGGCAGGATCAGGTAGGGCAGCATGATCTGAACC
>DASSGI010000216.1:0-5860 GCA_035857655.1 Casimicrobiaceae bacterium
AAGCTCGTGGTCGGAAAGGTTGACGAAGTCGACGACCGGCATCGACGAGGTGCGTCCGTTGTGGCGCACGCCGTGCCGCACCGCGCGATCCCAGTCGCTCGCGCTGAAGCCTCTGGTTACGCTGCCTTCACCGGTGGTCAGGTTCGGCGCAACCCAGTGGCCGACGAATGCCGCGTCGATGATCGTCGCACCGCCGAGATCCTGGCCGTGACATTCCTTGCAGCCGGTGCGACTCTCGACCAGATGCTGCCCTCTGCGCACTGCACGCTCCAGGGCGAGCGCCTCCAGATCGAGTCCCCGGAGCGGATCGTCCAGGCGCGCACCTTGTGCGACGCGCTCGGCGCCCAACGCCGCGAGCTCGTCTTCGCGCAGCGGAAACGGAATCGGGAAGTCCGCGCCGTGGACCGCCCATTGCGTCTCGTAGCGGCTCGTCGCCACCTGGTACGCCCAGACGCAGGCGCCGATCGCGACGGCGAGAATGGCCGCAAGCGCCCACGCCGCATACTTCAGTAGACTTTTCACCGGAAACAGCTCGTGTCGCGGCTATTTCCATCTCTTGCCGAGCGCATCGAGCCCGGCCTTGCCGAGATCCTCGGGAACCATCGCAATGCGGAAGCGGCAGCTCGCGTTGAACTTGAGAAAGAACGGCTCCGCGTACGAGGGGATCCGCGATTGATCTGCGACATTGATGATCAGGACCACGCAGCGCTTTCCATCATCCTCGACGAAGTACGTCGCCTCCGGCTTCACCTCGGCGAGGATGTCCTGGATGATGTGGCCCGCTTCGCCGGAGCGCACGAGACTGTTGAACGGCTCGTTGGGAAGCGAAGCGGTGAGCATCATGCGCATGGCGGTCCTCCTTCGGATGAGTTCGAGCGTCGGATGATACTTCGTTCGCGCGACGAAGCGATGCTGCGCGGCGTGTTCGACAGCGCTTCGACAGATTCGCCGCGCGGGCGTTCACTCGTTCGCGAAATCCACGTGTGGCGTGCGATACGCGGAAGCGCCCGCCCGGATCCGTTTCATTTCGTCTTTCCGCGTTGCAGCGGAATCCATCGCGGAAGCATGGATGCCAGCACGTCGTCCCTCAGGACGAACTGGTGGAAAAGGGCCGCCAGAGCGTGAAATCCGGCGAGCCAAAGTATCGTGTCGCCGAGCCACGTGTGAATGCGCGCGATCGTTGCGCCGGTGTCGTGCGCGAGGGGCAGGGCGGGCGCGATCTCGATCCTTCCGAGCAGCGTTAGCGGATGTCCCTCGAACCAGGCTCCCGTGATAGCCGTGAATGGAACGGCGAAGAGAAGAATATAGAGCACGACATGCGTCACCCTCGAAAGGACGTTCATCCAGCCCGGCACGTGCGGATCGAGTCGCGTGTCCACGGCGCGCCATAGCAGCCGGAGCGCGACGAGCGTCAGCACGGTCAATCCGAGCGTCTCGTGCAACTGGCGGTCGAAATCGCGGGCGGCCGAATAGACGCGCTGCTCCGATCCGCCGGGCCCGTAGATGAACGCGATCAGCACGAGAATCGCGGTCGCCCAGTGGAGAGCCTGGGCTATGCCGCCGTAGCGCTCGACCGACGAATGCTCAGGCTCGATCCCGCTCCCGGCGCGGCGCGGACTCGGTTTCATCGAATGACGCCGCGAAGACTTCCGCTCGTCGAAGACTCCCGCCTGTTGCAGCGATCTTCGCCGCTCTCCTACGCGGGCGCACCCGTCATCGCCTGTTGCATCGCCGCGCGCGCAGTCGCGAGCGTCTGCGCGTCGGCCAGGTCGGGACGGCCGCTCCCATAGGGTGGCTGCGGCGCATACTCCATGATGAGCTCGATCAGTCGCCCGGTGCTCTCTCCGGCCCAGTGACCGGCCACCGCGATGCCGAAATCGACACCGGCAGTGATTCCGGCGCCGGTGAGGCGGTTGCGATCGATGCAGACGCGATCGTTGCTGGGCTCGGCGCCGAATTGGCTCAAGGCGTCGCGAGCGCCCCAGTGCACGGCGGCGCGGTAGCCGCGCAACAGTCCGGCGGCGCCGAGCAGCAGCGAACCGGTGCAGACACTGCACACCCAGCGCGCGCGCGAGCCGCGATCGGCGAGAAACGCGATTGCGCGAGAATCGCCGAGCAGGTCAAGGGTCGGCTTCGCTCCGCCGCCGACGATCAGAACATCCGGATCGGGCCACGCATCGTCGAACGTGTGCGTCGCGTCGACGCTGAGGCCGCAGTCGGTGAGAACCGGCCCCGTCCGGTGCCACGCGTATTGAACCTGATATCCGGGCAAGAAGCTCCACGCCTGCACGGGGCCGACGAGATCCAGCAGGGTCATGCCGGGGTAAACGAGAGCCAGGACTTTCATGACGCGTCCTCCGTCGAGTTGTTCAAAATCGTTCCGGTGACTTGTTGAAAACGTTCTGGTGAGAGATCGCGCGACGTTTCCGAACCGTCACGTCATCGCTGCGCCGACGGTCTGGCGCACCGGAATTCCGGAAGGATCGAAGCCCTCGAGGCAGAACACGTTGATGCCGAAAAAGTCGGGTGTCACGCGCTTGCGGTGGAACGGATAGATTCCGCATGTCTTGCAGAAGAAGTGCCTCGCGGTCATCGTGTGGAATCGATATTCGGCAAGCGCTTGCTCGCCGGCGAGCAGCCTGAACTTGCTCTCGTGGACCTTCACCATCAGCGCGTTCTTGCGCCGGCAGATCGAGCAGTCGCATGTCGTGAGCTCGGGGAAATCCGATTCGATCTCGAAGCGCACGGCGCCGCAATGGCAGCTTCCGGCGTACGTCCGCGGCGGTCGGGCGGGGGCAGTGTTCATTCTTTCGCTCGACCCAGCAGCTTCAGAATTTTTCGACGGAGGGGCGCAGATCGAGCTCGTGCGTCCAGGCGCTCGGCTGCTGCCGATGGAGCTGGTAGTACGCTTCGGCGATTTCGTCGGGCTTCATGTAGCCCTTCCGCGGCGTGTCGCCGGGCGCCGCAATCATCCCGTCGATGATGACGTGCGCGACATGAATGCCCTTGGGCCCGAGCTCGCGCGCCATGCTTTGCGCAAGCGCGCGCAGCCCGAACTTGGGAACGGCGAAAGCGGCGAAACCCGCGCCTCCGCGCAGCGATCCGGTGGCGCCGGTGAAAATGATCGTGCCGCGGCCGCGCGGGAGCATCGCTTCGGCGGCTGCGCGACCCACGAGAAAGCCGCCAAAGCAGCCGGTGCGCCACGCTCTGACGAAAAGCTCGTCGGAAATCTCGAGGATTCCGGCACGATCCCAGGTGCCCACGTTGAACACGACGAGCTCGGGCTGGCCGAGCTCGGCCGCGACGCGCGCGAACATCGTCCTGACCTGATCGGTGTCGGTTGCATCGCACGCGTAGCCGCGGACGACGCCGTCGCGCTGCCGCAATTCGGGTGCGACCCCCTTGCGCGTGACGGCCGCCACCGCCAGCCCACCAAGGGCAAAGCGGTCGACCAACGCCAGCCCGAGCCCCGGGCCTGCGCCGACGACGATACCCACCGCATTTTCAGCCATCGCTCCTCCTTCGTCCTTCGCTCTCGAGCGCAAGAACGTCGATACCTACCTCCTCGCCTTGTGCGAACGGTATTTTTCCGCGCACGCGATGATTTCGTTGTTCGTCGCGAGCTCGAGGCAGTGCCGCGCGTCGGCGTCGCCGGAGGCGTCGCGCTGCGCGCGCATCGGCGGCTGCGCATCCGCCGGCGGCGCCGACGAAGGCGTGCTCGGCGGCGGTGGCTGCGGCGCCGCGGGTGCTTGAGCAGAGGCGGGCGGCAGGATCGCGAAAATCAATGCGAGCACGAGAGCGCCGGTGTCGTTACGGTTCATGAAGTCACCTCGTTCGATGAGCCTCGAGTCAAGAGACGGATGCAGTTCCGCCGTGTGTTGCTTCCCATTCGAGCCACGCGGCGGCAGCGGCGATTCCGCCGAACGTTACCGGGCCCCCTGGCCATGCGTGCGTCTTGAATGCCGCAATGCCGAACGTCGAAATCGCCAGGAGGATGACCGGCGGCCATGATCTGCCCGCGCGCTTGAGCGACACGGCTGCACCGATCGCGCCGATCGACAACGCGACGCTTCCGAGGACGGCGAGAAAGGGCGGAGGGCCGCTCGGCGATCCGCCCACGATCGGATGCAACCAGACGGCATCGATCGCGGAACCCCACGCATCCGGCGCCCCCGATTTTTGCGCTGCACCGACGAGAATTCCCGTCACGACGCCGGCGGCGGTGTCGAACGCGACATAGCTTACCGCGAACAGGAACATGCCGATGCGGCAGATCGCGGCCCCGAAGTCGTCCCGCCCACGCAAGAGCAGCACGACCGCGACGGCCGAAAGCGGGAACAGCACGATCTGCGCGTAATGAACGACAAGCCAGGTCCTGACGTCGAGCGCCAGCAGGTCGCGCGGGTGCGGGTGAAAGACTTCGAGCACCGCCAGCGCGAGCGGTGCCCCGACCGCCAGCAACGACGGCGCAATTGCGGGCCGCAACGCTTTCAAGCCTTGAGCTGATCGCGTATCGGCAGCTGCCTTATGCGCTTGCCCGTTGCCACGAAGATCGCATTGCACAGCGCCGGCAGGACGGGAGGCACTCCCGGTTCGCCGACGCCGCCCATGGGCTTGCTGTAGTCGCCGGGGACGATGTGCACGTGGATTTCGCGCGGCGCCGCCGTCATCCGCGTCACCTCGTACTGGTGGAACTTGTCCTGCTCCGCGCGGCCGTTCTTGAACGTGATCTCGCCCAACGTCGCCGCGCTGACGCCCATCACGCACGCGCCCTCCATCTGCGCGCGCACGCGTTCCGGGTTGACGGTCGCGCCGCAGTCGACTGCGATGTCGACGCGCGGAATCGTGAGCTCGCCCTTCGCATCGACCGCCACCTGGACGACCGCCGCGACGTACGTGACGAAGCTGTAGTGCGCGGCGATGCCCATGCCGCTGCCTTTTGGCATCGATTTGCCCCAGCCGGCCTCCTTCGCGGCAACTTCGGCAACGCGACGCAGGCGGCCGGTATCGACGGGATAGCGCTCCGGGTTTTCGCCGTGGTTCCACGTATCGGCAAGCATCTGCGGCGACACCACCCGCGCGGGTCCGATCACTTCGAGCAGGAAGTCCTTCTGATCGCGTCCTGCGGACGCAGCGAGCTCACCGACGAACGATTGCACCGCGAACGCATGCGGGATGTTCGAAACCGACCGGAACCAGCCGATGCGCGTATGCGCGACCGCCTCGGGGTTTTCGATCCGGATATTGGGAATCGCGAACGGCACGTTGATGACGCCCATCCCGAGCTCCCAGTTCGCCTCCTGCTTCGCGTTCGCGTCGAACGTCGAGATGATCGTCGGCGCGACGCTGCGATGCAGCCACGCAACGGGCTTTCCCTGCGCGTCGACGCCCGCTTCGAGGTGCTCGACCGATACGGTGTGGAAATAGTCGTTGCGCAGATCGTCTTCGCGGGTCCACACGACCTTGACCGGCTTGCCGTCCATCGCTTTCGACAGAACCGCGGCCTCGACGCCATAGTCGGGCTTCGACTTGCGTCCGAATCCGCCGCCGAGCAGCGTCACGTGGACGGTGACGTTCTCGACCGGCATGCCGAGCCGCTTCGCGACCAGGTCGCGCGCGGCCTGCGGCGACTGGAAGCAGCCCCAGACTTCGCACTTGCCGCCCGTGATGCGCGCGCTCGCCGCCGGAGGCTCCATCGACGCGTGCGCGAGGTGCGGGCAATAGTAATCGGCAGTGATCCGCTTCGCCGCAGCCGCCGCGGCGGCCGTGAAGTCGCCGTCGTTGCGCACGACGGCGCCCGGCTTGCCGGCCGCTTCCTCGAGCGTTTTCCGGTAGGCGGCGGAATCGTAGCTCGCGTTCG
>DASSGI010000217.1:0-2399 GCA_035857655.1 Casimicrobiaceae bacterium
AGGCATCGTATAGCGCGTCGCCTTGTTGGTGACGATTCCCCATTTGAACGCGCGCGATTCGATCTCGTCCAGCATAGCGCCGACGGCGGAAAAAAGCGTCGTGTCGACGCACAGCGCAGACTCGTAGTGCACGAGAAACGCGTCGCGCAGCTCCCGGTAGTCGGGGTGATCCGGCGCGATCCCCATCCCCGCGCCGATCAGCCCGCGCGCGCCGTGCGACGACGACGACCGCAGCCGCGCCGCGGGAACCGGTTCGAGCCCGCGGTCGATTCGCACGCGATTGAGTGCGGCGGCGAGGTCGGGCGCGGTGTCCGCGAGCGTGCCGTCGAGATCGAAAAGAACCGCCTCGACGGGCAGGGCGCGCGCCACGCGAAGCTCGGTCTGCAAGTCAGCCATCGAGCGGTCGGCTAAACGCCATCATGTAGTTGACGGAAGTGTCCTCGACGATGCGAAACGTTCGCGCGAGCGGGTTGTAGGCGACGCCGGCTATGCCCGCAACGGCGAGCCCGGCCGCACGCGCGAACGACGCAAGCTCGGCCGGCGTGAGGAACTTCGCATAGTCGTGCGTGCCGGTCGGCAGCAACCGCAGAACGTATTCGGCGGCGATGACGGCGAGCGCGTACGCTTTCGGGTTACGGTTGATCGTCGAGACGACGACGAGCCCCCCCGGCTTCGCGAGCTTTGCGCAGGCAGCGACGATCTGCGCGGGCTGCGGCACGTGCTCGAGGAGCTCCATGCACGCGACGACGTCGAACGTGGCAGGGGCCTCGCGTGCGAGCGCTTCCGCGGAGATCCGCCGGTAGTCGACGTTCGCACCGGATTCGAGCTTGTGCAGCCGCGCCACGCCGAGCGGCTTGTCGCCGAGGTCGATTCCGAGCGCGACGGCGCCGCGTTCGGCCATCGCTTCGGTCAGGATGCCGCCGCCGCAGCCGACATCGACGACGCGCTTCCCCGAGAGTCCCGCCGCCATCCGCTCGATCCAATCGAGCCGCAGCGGATTCATCTTGTGCAGCGGGCCGAACATCGGGCTTTCCGGATCCCACCACTGGTGCGCGAGCGCCGCGAACTTCGCAAGCTCGGCGGCGTCGACGTTCTCGATGGGAGTTGCGGGGGCGGCGCTCACTCTCGGCTTCCTTGGGTGGGCAGAGCGACACGATACATACGCGTGTCGGCCTCCCTCACTCAAGCCGCTCCTGCCACAGCCGCGCGCGCGCGGCGATCGCCGCTTCGTCTGCCGTGGTGAGCGTGCCTCCGGAAACCACGCGGCGGCCTGCGATCCAGACGTCGGTGACCGCGTCGCGGCCTACGGCGTGAATCAGATGCGAGATCGGGTCGTAGCACGGTGAAGCGTCCAGCGCTGAGAGATCGACGGCGACGATATCGGCCTGCTTCCCTGCAACGAGCGAGCCGATCTCGTCATCGAGACCAAGCGCCCGCGCGCCCGCAAGGGTCGCGACCTCGAGCGCTTGCGGCGCCGGCAGCACCGACGGATCGCCCGTCGCGACCTTCGCGAGGAGCGCAGCAATGCGCAATTCCGAGAGAAGGTCGAGACGGTTGTTCGAAGCGGCGCCGTCCGTGCCGAGCGCGACGTTCACGCCTCGCGCAAGCAGTGCGGCCACCGGCGCAATGCCTGCGCCCAGCTTCATGTTGGAGACCGGACAGTGAACGACGTGGCCGCCGTGCGTGGCGAGCAGCGCAATGTCATCGGCGCCCAGGTGCACGCCGTGGATCGCGATGAAGCCCGGGCCCGTCGCTCCGAGCTCGTGCAACCGCGCGAGTGGCGCAAAGCCGTGCTGTTCGAGGCTCTGCGCATGCTCGTGCGCGGTTTCCGCAAGATGCGTCTGGATCGGGAGATCGAGCTGCCGTGCCAGCACGACGATCTTCCTCCACGTCGCATCGCCGACCGTATACGGCGCATGCGGGGAAAGCGAGAACACGAGGCCCGGCTCGTGTTTCCACGCGTCGCGGATCGCGAGGCCCGTCTGCAGGTAGGCGTCGGCGTCCGCAGCATAAGCGGTCGGAAAGTCGAGGATCGGCAGGCCGAGCATCGCCCGCATCCCGAGCTCGACGAACGCCCGCGCCGTCGCATCGGGAAAGAAATACATGTCGTTGCAGCACGTGATGCCGCCGAGCAGCATTTCCGCTGCGGCGAGGCGTGCGCCGTCGTAGACGAATTCGGGCGTGACGAACCGGCTCTCGCGCGGCCAGATTTCCTGCTCGAGCCAGATCTTGAGCGGAACGTCGTCGGCGATCCCGCGAAAGAGACTCATCGCGGCATGCGTATGCGCATTGACGAGGCCCGGGATGAGCGCGTGGTTCGGCAGCGCGATCCGCTCTCTCACCGCGGACATCCGATCGGCTTCCGCGACGGGCATGATCGCTGCGATGCGGCCTCCAGC
>DASSGI010000218.1:0-3769 GCA_035857655.1 Casimicrobiaceae bacterium
CGGCGCGTGCGGCCGTCGAGCCGGCCACCACGGAGTTGATCCAGGGCAAGGCGGCGGGCTCGGGCGGACCGTAAGCTGCTTCCGCGTCCCCGCTCGAGAATGCGCCGCCGGAAGCAGGACGCGCGCGCCGAGGAGAAGAACCGATGACTACGTACAAAGACTTCCATCGCCGATCGCTCACCGATCGCGACGCGTTCTGGCGCGCCGAGGCCGAGCTCGTCGACTGGCAAACACCGTTCACGTCGGTCCTCGACTATTCGCAGCCGCCGTTCGCCAAATGGTTCGTCGGCGGACGCACGAACCTTTGCCACAACGCCGTCGACCGCCACCTCGCAACGCGCGGAGACCAGAAAGCCCTCGTCTACATCTCGACCGAGACCGGCGAACAGAAGACGTACACGTATCGAGAGCTCGCGGCCGAGGTGAACCGCATCGCCGCGGTGTTCATCGAGCTTGGCGTCGGGCGCGGGGACCGCGTGCTCATCTACATGCCGATGATCGCCGAGGCGGCGTTCGCGATGCTCGCGTGTGCGCGGATCGGCGCCGTGCATTCAGTGGTGTTCGGCGGCTTCGCCGCAGCGAGCCTCGCGACGCGGATCGACGACGCGAAACCGCGGCTGATGGTGACTTCCGACGCCGGGATGCGCGCCGGCAAGGCCGTGCCGTACAAGCATCTCGTCGACGAGGCGATTCGCCTCGCCGTCAGTCCGCCGCAGCGCGTGCTGATCGTCAATCGCGGGCTCGACAAGGCGATGCCGCTGGTCGCGGGCCGCGACGTCGATTACGCGACGCTCCGCGCGCGCCACATGAACGCGCAGGTCCCGTGCGCGTGGCTCGAGTCGTCGACGCCTTCGTACATCCTCTATACGTCGGGCACCACGGGGAAGCCGAAGGGAGTGCAGCGCGATACCGGCGGTTATGCGGTCGCGCTCGCGTCGTCGATGCGGCGCATCTACTGCGTGGATCCCGGCGACACGATGTTCACGACGAGCGACATCGGGTGGGTCGTCGGGCATTCGTACATCGTCTACGGTCCGCTGATAGCGGGCGGCACGACGATCATGTACGAAGGGCTGCCGATACGGCCGGACCCGGCGATCTGGTGGAAGATCGTCGCCGACAACAACGTGAAGACGATGTTCAGCTCGCCCACGGCGATCCGCGTGCTGAAGAAGCAGGATCCCGCGCACATGAAGCGACACGACATTTCGACGCTCAAATATCTGTTCCTGGCGGGAGAGCCCCTCGACGAGCCCACTGCGCGATGGGCGTCGGATTCGCTGGGCGTACCGATCGTCGATCACTACTGGCAGACCGAGACGGGCTGGGCAATCCTCTCCGCGATGCCCGGCGTGGAGGACACGCCGCGCAAGTTCGGCAGTCCGTCGTTCCCGGTTTACGGCTACGACGTGCGGCTGCTGCGCGAAGGCACGGGCGAGGAGGCCGGCGCCAACGAGAAGGGTGTGCTGACAGTCCAGCCGCCGCTCCCGCCCGGGTGCATGACGACCGTGTGGGGCGACGACGCGCGGTTCGTCAAGACCTATTTCTCCGACTTCGGGGCGAAGCTCGCGTATTCGACATTCGATTGGGCGACGCGCGACCCGGACGGTTACTACTTCGTGCTCGGCCGGACCGACGACGTGATCAACGTCGCCGGGCACCGGCTCGGTACGCGCGAGATCGAAGAAGCCGTGCAGGCTCATCCCGGAATCGCCGAAGTGGCGGTGGTCGGCGTCGCCGACCCGCTCAAAGGGCAGATTCCCGTGGCGTTCGCGGTCGTGAAGAATCCCGCATCGGTCGCAACACCGCAGGGCGTCGCACAGATGCGCAAGGAGGTCGCCGAAACGGTCGACCGCGAGCTCGGCGCGATTGCGCGGCCCGGTGCGGTGCATTTCGTGACGCTGTTGCCGAAGACGCGCTCGGGCAAGCTCCTTCGGCGTGCGATCCAGGCGCTCGCTGAGCGGCGGGAGCCCGGCGATCTGACGACGATCGAGGATCCGGCGGCGCTCGAGCAGATCCGCCAGGCGCTATCGTCCCCCTAGGCGCGGTCGCCTCGCGCCGGCGCGGCGGTCGATCGAATCAGCGATAATTGCATGTTAACCCGTGCGAAATCCGATGCCCGAGCCCTCCGTCGCAGACTCGTCGACCGAAACGGTTGGCGCCGCCCATTTGGCGCACGTACCGCTCGCGCAGGTGACCCGCGGCAGCGCCGTCGAAAGCATTCACTACGGGTCCGTGGCCGTCGTCGACCGCCAGGGCCGGTTGCTTGCCGCCGCCGGCGACCCGACGTTCCTCACGATGACGCGGAGCTCGCTGAAGCCGTTCCAGGCGATGCCGTTCGTCGCCGCCGGCGGACCGGAACGCTTCGGCTACTCGAAGGCGCAGATCGCTCTGCTATGCGCGAGCCACTCCGGGGAACCCCGCCATGTCGAAGCGGTCGCCGACATGCTCGCCCGCGCCGGCAATTCGCCGGGACATCTTCAGTGCGGAACGCATGCGCCCTACTTCTACGAAGTGAGAGGGGAGGTTCCGCCGCCGCCGCCCTATTCACCGCTCGCGCACAACTGCTCGGGCAAGCACAGCGGAATGCTCGCGTATTGCGTCCACTGCGGCTATTCCCGCGACAGCTACCTCGCCGTCGACCATCCGCTGCAGCAGGCGATCCGCCGCGCCGTCTCGCGCTACACGGGTGCTCCGGAGTCCGAGCTCGTCGCAGGCATCGACGGGTGCTCCGCGCCGAACTACGGCGTGGCGCTTGCCCGCCTCGCGCAGGCATTCGCGCGGCTTGCCGCAGCGGACACCGATGCGGAATTCGGCAATGCGCCGCGGGTTCTCGCCGACGCGATGGCGACGCACCCGGAGATGGTGTCGGGCGAGCATCGTTCCGATTTCGAGCTCACTCAGGCCGGCAGGGGAGAATGGATTGCCAAGATCGGGGCCGAGGGCGTGCAAGGCATCGGGGTGCGCGGCGCGGGCGTCGGTATCGCGATCAAGATCATCGACGGAAACCGCCGTGCGCTGCCGCCGATCATCGCGGCGGTTCTCGACCAGCTGGGACTCCTGGATGCGCGGCGTCGGGCGGCGCTTGCGGGCTGGTTCGAGGCGCCGTTGCGCAATTACCGCGGTATCCTGACGGGGCATGTGCGGCCAACGGTTGTCCTGGACAAAAACCCTTCAATCCCGGCTGCGGGGAGGAGTCCCGATGGCGGCGGCCAAAGCTGAACTTCTCGACGTAGACGCGGTCTTTTCGTGCACGCGTGCGCCGCTTGTTCCGGCAGCGTCTTCGGTGAGGAGTTGGGGCGTTTCCTGTTCAAGGCCGGCAGCCGCACCCGCCGTTCGGCGGGCATAACAACGACTGACTCAGGGACTGGATGGGTGATCGCGAGGTCGATCAGCAGCTGGTCGAGCGCGCGCAGCGTGGTGACAAGCGTGCCTTCGAGCTGCTGGTCCTGAAATACCAGCGCAAGCTGGGGCGGTTGTTGTCCCGCTTCGTGCGGGACCCGGCGGAGGTCGAGGATGTGACGCAGGAAGCCTTCATCAAGGCATACCGTGCGCTCCCTGGCTTTCGGGGGGAAAGTGCGTTTTACACTTGGCTGTACAGGATAGGGATCAACACTGCGAAAAACTACCTGGTTGCGCTGGGCCGGCGGGCGCCGACGACGACCGGGTTCGACAACGAGGAGGCGGAAGGTTTCGAGGATGCCGATCAGCTCCGCGACGCCAACACGCCCGAAAGCGAGATGGAAGGCAGGGAGATCGCCTCGACGGT
>DASSGI010000219.1:0-9974 GCA_035857655.1 Casimicrobiaceae bacterium
CCCGTCCTGCAGGTTGGCGACAAGCTGATCGCGAAGGGATTCAACGAATCGCGTTGGACAGCGATGCTCGACGACGCCGGGTATCCGAAGTCGCCGCCTCGGCGCACGGCGACGAGGGTCGCGGAGCCGGCTCCTGCTCCAGCGGCTCCTGCGGCTCCGGCGGCGCCCGCGGCACCCGCGGCACCCGACGGAGGGCAGTCCGTCGCGGTCCCGGGAAGCGGCTATCCGAAGCAGTAACGGGCACGCAGCGCCCGTACGGGCCGGCGCTCGGGTCCCGCCGGCGCGACGACCCGCCGATCCTCCCTTCCTCTGAAGCTCGCCACCTGGAACGTCAATTCGATCACCATACGGATGCCGCGCCTCATCGAGTGGCTCGGCAGCGTACGGCCTGACGTCGTTTGCCTGCAGGAGACGAAGCTCGAGGATCCGAAGTTTCCGCACCTCGTGCTTGCCGCAGCAGGTTACACCGCGCACTTCGTCGGGCAGCGGACTTACAACGGCGTCGCTCTTCTCGTTCGCGACGAAGTCGGCGCAGTGGAGGATGTCGTCCGCGCGCTGCCCCGTAGTGACGATCCGCAGAAGCGCGTGATTGCGGCTACGATCGGAGACTTGCGCATCATCGATTTCTACGTGCCCAACGGCCAATCGGTCGGCTCGGACAAGTACCAGTACAAGCTCGACTGGTGCCGCGGCGCCACCGCGTTCGTCGCTGCTGAGCTCCAGCGCCACCCGCGTCTCGTCGTTTCGGGGGATTTCAACATCGCACCGGAAGATCGCGACGTCCACGATCCCGCGCTGTGGCGCGGACAGGTGATGTGCTCGGAGCCCGAGCGCGCGGTGTTCCGCGATTGGATCGGGCTCGGGTTGAAAGACAGCTTCCGGTTGTTCGAGCAGCCGGCGAATACTTTCAGCTGGTGGGACTATCGTCAGCTCGCGTTCCCGAAGAATCACGGCTTGCGGATCGATCACATTCTGCTCTCGCCCGCGCTCGCCGCCGCGTGCACGTCGTGTCGCATCGATCGCAATGCGCGCAAAGGCAGCAAGCCGTCCGACCACGCGCCGGTGATCGCCGAGATCGCGTCATGACGTCGGGCAATCCATGGCGATCCGGCGGCTGCTGAAAGAGCTTCGCGCGCGCAGCCGGGCGCTGGGGGTGCCATTCGTCCCGCCGGGACACTTCTATTCGCCGCTCGTCGATCCGCGGGAAGCTGCTGCCGATCGCGAACGCCTGTGGCCTGCGAAGCCGGTCATCGGCGGCGTCGACTGGAACGATGCCGGACACAGGCAGATCCTCACCGAGTTGTTCCCGCGCCATCTGCCGCTCTACGACTTTCCGGAAACGCTGCCCGACGGGCCCGATCTCGTCGATTTCTATACGCGCAACGAGCAGTTCAGCTGGCTCGATCCGCGCGCGCTGTTCGTGCTGTTTCACGCGTGGCGCCCGCGGCGGGTGATCGAGGTGGGATCGGGCTATTCGTCGCTGCTCATCGCGGACATCAACCGGCGCTGGTTCGACGGCGGGATTCACGTGACCTGCATCGAGCCGTACCCGCGCGCGTTCCTCAGGAATCGCATCGACGGAATCTCGCGACTGATCGAGGAGAAGGTACAGCGCGTCCCGATCGAGGAGTTCGCGTCGCTCGAAGCGGGCGACGTTCTGTTCATCGACTCTTCGCACGTCACGAAAACCGGCAGCGACGTCAACCGGATCTATTTCGACGTGCTGCCGGCGCTTGCCCGCGGCGTGCGCATCCACATCCACGACATCTTCCTGCCGCACGAGTATCCGCAGCCGTGGGTGATCGATCATAACCGCAGCTGGAACGAGCAGTACCTGGTGCGCGCGCTGCTCATGTACACGAGCGGCTTTCGCGTCGAGTTCGGATGCGCGTACGCTTTCCACGCGTTTTCCGAGCTCGTCATCAAGGCGCTCGCGCACCCGAAAGGCCACGGCTACGGCGGCGGGAGCCTCTGGCTCACGAAGATCGTCTGAGGTTTATGCGCCCGCGCCCTCCGCAACCTTTCCCGTGAAATCGCACGTCGTCTCGTCGGCCGCAGCTCGGTCGCTCGGCGACGCGCGCTTCGCGTCTTGGCTCGCTACGCTCGCCCGCCTCGCTCACTCGTCCGCAGCTCCGGGTCGAGGCCCAGCTCCTGGATCTTGCGCGTGAGCGTATTGCGGCCCCAGCCGAGCAACTGCGCCGCCTCCATCCGGTGGCCGCCCGTGTGCGCGAGGGCGCGCAGGATCAGCGTTCGTTCGAATTCGCGCTCGAGACGGTCGCCGACGCCGCGCTCGCCGCGTCCGAGCGCCTGGGCGAGCTCGTGATCGAGCGTGTCGCGCCAATCGACCTCGGCGGTCATCGGCTGCGCCGCGCGCCCCGGTTCGCGCACTTCGGCAGGCAGGTCGCCGACGTCGACGCGATGTCCCGGCGCCATCACGGTGACCCAGTGGCAGATGTTCTCGAGCTGGCGAACGTTGCCCGGGAAGGCGAATGCGCCGAGCATTTTCAACGCGTCGTCCGACATCACCTTCGGCTCGACGCCAAGCTCGCGCGCGCTCTTTTGCAGGAAATGCCGTGCAAGCGGCGCGATGTCCTCCGGCCGCTCGCGCAGCGGCGGGAGGCGCAGCCGCACGACGTTGAGCCGATGCAGCAGGTCCTCGCGGAAGAGTCCCTGGCGGACGCGCTCTTCGAGGTTCTGGTGCGTCGCGGCGATCACCCGCACGCTCGACTTCTGCGGCGCGTGACCGCCGACACGATAGTATTCGCCGTCGGCAAGCACCCGCAAGAGCCGCACCTGCAGATCCGGCGGCATGTCGCCGATCTCGTCGAGGAACAGCGTGCCTCCCTCGGCCTGCTCGAAGCGCCCACGCCGCGCGCTCTGCGCGCCGGTGAATGCGCCGCGCTCGTGACCGAAGAGCTCCGACTCCAGCAGGTCCTTCGGGATCGCTGCGGTGTTGATCGCGATGAACGGACCCGGCGCGCGCGGGCTGTGTCGATGCAGCGCACGGGCGACGAGCTCCTTGCCGGTTCCCGATTCGCCGGTGATCAGCACCGTCGCGCTCGATTGCGAAAGCCGTCCGATCGCGCGAAACACCTCCTGCATCGCCGGCGCCTGTCCGAGCATCTCCCCCGAGTCGCCGGTCGCCGCATCGACCGGCGCCGGCGCGGGCGCTTGCACCATCGCGCGGCGGATCAGCGCTACCGCGTGATCGACGTCGAACGGCTTCGGCAGATACTCGAAAGCACCGCCCTGGAACGCCGAGACGGCGCTGTCGAGATCCGAATAGGCGGTCATGATGATTACCGGGATCTGCGGGAAGCGCTCCTTCACCTTGTCGAGCAATTCCAGGCCGGAGTCTCCCGGCATCCTGATGTCGGACACCAGCACCGACGGCTGGCTGGCCGACAGCGCCTGCAACACCTCGTACGCCGACACGAACGAGCGGAATGCGATGTCTTCGCGCGCGAGCGCCTTTTCGAGCACCCAGCGAATCGAGCGATCGTCGTCGACGATCCATACGGGCTTCATCGGCGCACCTCGGGAAGGTTCGGGATGGGAAACACGGATTCCTTCGTCAGGTTGCGGAGCGCGAAACACCCGGCTCGACGGGAAGCAGGATCGTGAACACGGTGCGCCCGGAAACGCTTTCGCATTCGATCGCGCCGCAGTGCTGCGCGATGAACGCCTGCGCAAGCGTGAGCCCGAGGCCGGTGCCGCCTTCGCGGCCCGAGACGAGCGGATAGAAGATCCGATCGCGAATCGCTTCCGGGATCCCGGGCCCGTTGTCCTCGATGTAGAGCGCAAGCGCGATGCGGTGCCGCTTCTTCGCGAGCGTCACGTAGCGCGCGACGCGCGTTGTCAGCGTGATCAGCGGATTGTCCTTCTTGCCTTCGAGCGCCTGCGCCGCGTTGCGGACGACGTTGAGGACCGCCTGCGTGAGCTGCTCGGGATCGGCGTCGAACTCGGGCAGACTGATGTCGAAATCGCTCGCGATCGACACCCGCGGAAACTCGGCCTGCACGAGGCCGCGCACGCGCGTCAGGATCTCGTGGATGTTCGTGCGCTTGAAGCTCGGCAGCCGATGCGGCGTGAGCAGCCGATTGACGAGCGACTGCAGCCGATCCGCTTCGCCGATTACCACCTGTGTGTATTCGATCAGCTGCGGTTGATCGAGCTCGCGCTCGAGCAGCTGCGCGGCGCCGCGAATACCGCCCAGCGGGTTCTTGATCTCGTGCGCGAGGTTGCGGATCAGCTCGCGGTTCGCCTGCTGCTGCTCGTTCAACCGCTCCTCGCGCGCGATCTTCAGCTGCTGGTCGATGTGGCGAAACTCGAGGAGCAGCGCCGCTTCCTTCGCGTCGACCGGCGACACCGTGCACGTGAGATGGAGCTTCGGCTTGCCGTTGACCGCGACCTCGAGCTCCTGCTCGGTGTACGTCGCGCCGCCGAGCACCGCCTTGTCGATGGCGGCCGAGAGTCCCGTCGCCTCGCTGAACACCTCCGAGGGGCCGTGCCCGAGCAGATGCTTCTTCGACAGCGCGAAGAGATTCTCTGCCGCGGGATTCGCATACGTGATGCGCCGCGTGCGATCGAGCAGCAGCACCGCCGTGGCGAGCAATTCCAGTCCGGCGTACGCGCCCTTGACGTCGTCGCTTGCGAACGGGAAAAGATGCGCGAAGCTCACGATGGCGACGGAGGTGATGTTTCGATGCGGATCGATTGCAACGCTTACGTTAGCAATATCCGCGCCCGATGCGGCGCATCACTTGATCGCGGCGAGCTCCTTTTTCAGCGCTTCGATGTTCTTCTCGTGCATGCTCACCGTTTGCCGCAGCCGCGCGATGCGCGCGCGGTATTTGTCGGCGTCCGCTTTCTCCTCCGGCAGTGGCGGCGGCGCGCCATCGGCGTAGAGCGTGCGCGATTCCGTGAGCAGCTTCTCCTCCGCGGCAAGCTCGTCCGACAAAACTTTGCGGCGAACGTCGTCGCGTCCCTTCTGCGTGTCGGCATCGACGCGCGGGAAGCCCGCAGGCGTGGCCGCTTTCGCCGAACGCACGGGTTGACTCGATGTCGCGCTTCCCGGGAGCGGGCTGCCGCCGGCGCCCGGAACGTTGAAATACGACGAGGCGCCCGACTGCGTCGCGCATTTGTACATTTCGCCGGTGACGTACACCGGCTTGCTGACACACCCGGATTCCTTCGCCTTCTCGGCGAGCGTCACTCCGGACGCGGCACTTGCGCCGGACAACGCAAGCAGAAGGCCCACGTGTATCCATGGTGCGGCGTCACGCGGACGCTGACATTGCAATCTTCGCCGCATCCGGCGGAGTTTATTGAAATATCCGAGTGCAGGCAAAATCCGGCGGGGCCTGTCGCCCGCCGCCCCGGACTCACGCTCCGCCGGCTTGTCGCGCCGATTACAGGCTGTAGTACATCTCGTATTCGACCGGATGCGTCGTCATCCGGAACCGCGTCACCTCTTCCATCTTGAGCGCTATGTATGCGTCGATCATGTCGTTGGTGAACACGCCGCCCTTGGTCAGGAACTCGCGATCCTTGTCGAGGTGATCGAGCGCCTCGTCGAGCGACGCGCACGGGTGCGGCACCTTCGCAGCTTCTTCCGGCTCGAGGTCGTAGAGATTCTTGTCAACCGGGTCACCGGGGTGGATCTTGTTCTGCACGCCGTCGAGTCCCGCCATCAGCATCGCCGAGAACGCGAGGTACGGGTTCGTCGTCGGATCGGGGAAACGCACTTCGATGCGGCGGCCCTTCGGATTGGGCACGTACGGGATCCGGATCGCGGCCGAGCGGTTTCTCGCCGAGTACGCGAGATTGATCGGCGCCTCGAATCCCGGAACGAGTCGCTTGTACGAGTTCGTGCCCGGATTCGTGATCGCGTTGAGCGCCTTCGCGTGCTTGATCACGCCACCGATGTAATAGAGCGCGAAATCGGAAAGGCCGGAATAGCCGTCGCCGGCGAACAGGTTCTTGCCTTCCTTCCACACCGATTGATGGCAGTGCATTCCGGAGCCGTTGTCGCCGACGATCGGCTTCGGCATGAACGTCGCCGTCTTGCCGTATGCGTGCGCGGTGTTGTGGACCGCGTATTTCAGTATCTGCAGCCAGTCCGCGCGCTGGACGAGCGGCGCGAACTTCGTGCCGATCTCGTTCTGTCCGGCGGCGGCAACTTCGTGATGGTGCACTTCGACTTCGACGCCCATCTGCTCGAGCGCCAGGCAGATTGCCGAGCGGATGTCCTGCAGCGAGTCGACCGGAGGCACCGGGAAATAGCCGCCCTTGATCGGCGGCCGGTGGCCCATGTTGCCGCCCTCGAACTTCTCGGCGGTCGACCACGGCGCCTCGCTCGAGAAGATCTTGCAATAGCTCCCCGACATGTCGACCGACCACTCGACGGCATCGAAGATGAAGAACTCGGGCTCGGGACCGAAGTACGCGACATCGCCGATCCCGGTGGACTTCAGATAGGCGTCGGCGCGCTTCGCGAGCGAGCGCGGATCACGCTCGTAACCCTTGCCGTCGGAGGGCTCGATGACGTCGCAGGTGATGTTGAGCGTCGTCTCGTCCATGAACGGATCGACGTACGCCGCGTTGGCGTCCGGCATCAGCAGCATGTCGGATGCCTGGATTCCCTTCCACCCGGCGATCGACGACCCGTCGAAAGCGTGGCCGCTTTCGAATTTGTCCATCGTGAACACCTTGCTCGGCACGGACACGTGCTGTTCCTTGCCGCGCGTGTCGGTGAAGCGCAGGTCGACGAACTTGACCTCCTTGTCCTTGATCAGCTTGAGCACGTCGGAAGGGGTGGCCATGCAAATCTCCTTGATGAGGGCTGGAATTACGGCGCGTTGCGTTGCAATAGAACGTGAAGATCACCAGCGAGAACTATGCCATATCCGGAAGCGGTAGAAACGCCTTGTCGGGCAACGATTTGGCGCGTCGAGCTCATTCGATCCGATCGATTTGCACTATTTCTGTGCGGTTTTGATCGGTACCTCGCCAATGTGGTGCATCCGCCACCCGATAGGTCGAAATAGTATGTTGCAGAGCATCATTTCGGCCTCGCTTCGCCGCCGATCGACCGCAGTTGCCGGCGTCGCAGTGCGGGCTGGTATGTAACTCATTGTTTAATAGACAGTTATGTCGGCACCATGTTGGTGCGACACGTCGCTGCGTTTTCGCCGTCAAGGGTAGAACATGTACAGCCGATACCCTGCCTGGGTCGTCGCGCTCGCGTCGATGAAGATCTTGATCGCCGCCTCGCCATTCGGAGCGATCCCCCGCTGGAGGTCCGCCGTGCCGCCCGCGTAGTCGGCCGGCGCGAGCGCGCGCCGCACGACGACCCGGTCCTGTGCATCGGTGAGCGTGAGCTCCAGGTAGGGATACGAGAGCGCCCAGGCCGCGCGATTCCGCAGCGTTGCCGCGAGGACCAGCAGCCCTCGGTGCGCAGGATCGGCCTGCAGGTCGGAGGCTTCGATCGAGAGGTAGCCCATCGCCGCATCGCGCAGCGGATGAATCGTGCAGCCCGCCGTATCGCAAAACGTCTGCAGCATCGGGCGAGCGGGCGGCCAATGCGCGGCGATCGCATCGCGGAAATGGAAAATCGCCTGGGCGAAGATCAGCAATACGAGAACGACGATGGCGGCCGCGTAAACGATGACGCGTCTGCGCCGCGACGAAGGATTGACGACCGGTGTGAACCGCTCCTCGTACGGAACTTCCGCGGTCGTCGCGGCTTGCTCGAACGTCGGGGCCGATTCAGCCGTGGGTTCCGGCTCCGTCGTGGCCGGCGGTGCAGGCTCGAGCGATCGCGCATCGCGCAGTGTCACTGTCGGAGGTCCGAGCGCCGCTTCGTCGAGAGGTGGCTCGTCGCGATCGACGCGCGCAGGCGGGGCGAGCGATACGGCCTGTGCAACGCCGTCGAAGACGGTCTTGCAGTGTCCGCAGCGGACCTGCCCCGCACGCAATGCGAGCTGCTCCGGTTTGACGCGAAACACCGTCGCGCAGCCGGGACAGCGTGTGTATTTCTCGTCGGGCATCGGATGAGAGGTGCGCGCTCGGTGCGGCGATCCGGCCGCGGGCGCTCTTCGCCGGAGCGTTAGCGGGAACGCGCGCGCGCGCGGCGCGTCCCGGCCAGCGCGACCCAGCCGTCGTCGCGATCAAAGACGCGGATATTAAACCAACGTCGATACGCGTTGAGCAGCGGATAGGCCTGCGTTTCGAGGATTCCGGAGAGCACGATGCGCCCGCCGAGGCTCACGCGGGCCGCAAGCGCAGGCGCGAGGATGCGCAGCGGATTCGCCAGGATGTTGGCGACCACGACGTCGAACGGCGCAGGGTCGGCGGCAAGGCGATCCGCCGAGACGAACGTCGCGGAGACTCGATTGCGTGTCGCGTTCGCTTCGCTCGCAGCGAGCGCTTGCGGATCGATATCGGTTCCGACGACGCGTCCCGCACCGAGCCGGCACGCGCCGATCGCAAGGAGTCCGGAGCCGCAACCGTAGTCGAGAACGGACTCCCCCGCCGCGAGCTCGCGCGCGAGCCAGCGGAGGCACAACCGCGTCGTCGGGTGCGAGCCCGTGCCGAACGCAACTCCCGGATCGAGCGCGAGATTGATCGCTTCCGGATCGACGGGTTCGCACCACGACGGGACGATCCACATCCGATCGGAAATTCGAATCGGCCCGAACTGGGCCTGTGTCGCACGGACCCAATCCTGCTCGGCGACTGTGTAGGTCTCGTACGGAGGCAGCGAACGGCCGGACGCTTTGAGGCTTCGCAGCGCTTGCTCGAGGTCGGTCGCTCGCGTGAACAGCGCGGTGATTCGCGACACCGGCCACAATCCCGGCGCAGCGCCGCCGAGCTCGTCGTACAGCGGAGTCTCGTCAACGGTGCCTTCGTGCGGGTCCGCGACGTCGATCGATTGCGCGCCGGCATCGAGCAGCGCGTCGGCCCACGCTTCCGCGTCGCCCGCTCCGGCGTCGAAGCGCAACGCAACTGGCATAAATAGGGTCAGAGACGAATTCGACGCCGAGAGCGAAAGGCGCAGCGGCCAAGTGATTTCGAATTCGTCTCTGACCCTGTTTATGCCCGAACAATGTCGAATTCGTCGCTGACCCTATTTATGCGGCCTGCTTGCGCTTCGCGAGCTTCTCCTCGAGATAGTGAATCGACGTTCCGCCGAGCAGGAATTTTTCATCGAGCAGCAATTCCTGATGCAGCGGAATGTTGGTCTTGATCCCCTCGACAACCATTTCGGAGAGCGCGATTCGCATTCGCGCGATCGCCTGGTCGCGCGTGTCGCCGAACGCGATGACCTTGCCGACCATCGAATCGTAATAGGGCGGAACGAAGTAGTTGTGATAGACGTGCGAATCGACGCGTATCCCGGGCCCGCCCGGCGCGTGGTACGACGTGATGCGCCCCGGTGAGGGCACGAACGAGTACGGATCCTCGGCGTTGATCCGGCATTCGATCGCGTGCCCGCGGCGGACGATGTCGCGCTGGCGAAATGGAAGCCGCTGGCCGGCGGCCACTCGGATCTGCTCCTGAACGATGTCGATGCCGGTCGTCATCTCGGTGACCGGATGCTCGACCTGGATCCGCGTGTTCATCTCGATGAAGAAGAACTCGTCGTCCTGATAGAGGAACTCGAACGTGCCGGCGCCGCGATAGCCGATCTTCCGGCACGCGTCGGCGCAGCGCTCGCCGATGCGCGTCAGCGCGCGCAGCGAAAGATGAGGGGCGGGCGCCTCCTCGATGATCTTCTGATGCCGGCGCTGCATCGAGCAGTCGCGCTCGAAGAGGTACACCGCGTTCTTGTGCTCGTCGGCGAGCACCTGGATCTCGATGTGCCGCGGATTGCCGAGGAACTTCTCCATGTAGACCTGCGGATTGCCGAAGGCCGCCTGCGCCTCGGATCGCGTCAGCGTCGCCGCCGACACGAGAGCCGCCTCGGTGTG
>DASSGI010000220.1:0-5255 GCA_035857655.1 Casimicrobiaceae bacterium
CCGGGCTGAACGTCGTCGCTGATCGCGTCGGAGTAATACAGGGCGCCGTGGCGGACGTGAGCGTTTCCCCATTCTTCGGACATGCGCTTGTAGGTGTCCAGGCTCGCACGGGGAACGGGAATGACGATGGCTTCGATGTAAGGCGACATGAGACCTCCGCTGGGGTAGAGCTGTTTGGACCGGTCGCGCCCGGCGCCGTTCCGCGTCGAGGCGCGACGTAAGTTCAACGGCCACGACTCTATGCAATCATTTCCGCTTTCCCGCGCCTAGATGGCGAAACGGCAGGCTCGACAGATCCACGGATGCCGGCCCGGGCGAATCGCACGCGACGATCGAACTGCAGAAACTGCCCATGCCGGCGTGAAAATGGTTCTTGGCCTTCACGCACAACAGCCGAACGGCCGCGGGATCGATTCGATGCAGCGCGTAGAAAGCCGGATCGTCGGCGGGCACGATCTCTGCAGTCACGATGATTCGCACTGTGGGTTGATCGGTCACGGTAAGAACTGCGGTTCCCCCGCACCGCCGCTCGAGCCCGGTAGCCATCGGACCGGTATTGCGAAAGACGCCATCGGTCAGCCGCTCGACCGTTGCCGAAACTCTCACGCCGTCTCCGAAATGCGCACCGTGTCGTGCGCCCAGTTGCACCTCCACTGCCGCACCGACGCCCGCCCGTCGGGCTGCCGCCACCACGCCCGGGTCGGCGATGCTCGCAAAGACGCAGGGAACACCGACTCGAGCCGAAAGCAGCGCGCGAAGCAGGCCGGGCGTATCGCAAGCGCCTCCAGATAGAGGATTGTCAGCGGGATCGGTGACCGCGACGAGTCCTGAGACCGGCGACGAAAGCACCGCTGCGATCGCCTCCTCGGGCGTCGGCAAGCGCACGGCGAAAGCGGTTGCCAGCTGCCCGATCCTCTTGCAAAGCATCTCCGCGACGCGTGACCCCGCGTCACCTGTCAGATCCCCCTGCGCGTCGCTGACGACGATTGCCGAGGCTGCGGCGTTTCGTGTGTCCGCATACGGAAAGCCTCCGCATACGCCGACCTCGATGATCGGTCCGGTCGTAACAGCGCGCGCCATCTGCTCCAGCTCGCGCATCGGCCCGTCCGCCGTGCGCATGTTGAAGCTGGGCAGCACGACGCCTTCGTTGCGCACGACGACCCGCGTCGCGAGATTGCCTTCGACGCAACGGATCAAATCCCCGAGCACGCGCTCGGCTGTCGCAGCCATGTCGACATGCGGGTGCGTGCGATAGACGGACGCCACGTCGAGGAGGCTCGCCATTTCGGGCGCCAGGTTTGCGTGCAGGTCGAACGACGCGCCAAGCGGAACATCGGGAAGCAGCCCCCGCACGACGCGCACGAGATCGAGATCGGGCGTCTGACGCTCGCGTGTTATCGCGGCGCCGTGCAAGGACAGATATACGGCGTCCCAGCCTCCGCTCGCGCGACCTGCAACGAGACCGTCCGCAATCTCTCGCGTGAGTCGGTCGAAAACCGAGTCGTCGATCGGGCCGGCGGGCAGAGCGGAAGCGCAACGCAGTGTCACGACCTCCCAGTCGGCATGCGTGTCGGCAAATGCCGCTACCGCACCCAGCTCGGTCGCAGTTCCGCGCGCCGCCGCGAGCGCCGCATCGCCGCTCGTCCATTCGCAGCGTTCGAACGCTGCGATGTCGGCAGGGAGCGGCGAAAACGCGTTGCCTTCATACCAGAAGCGCGCCACCCCGAGGCGCTTGCGACGAGGAACCACTCAGCGCTGCATCGCGCGCCAGACCTGCTCGGCATCGAGCGGCATCTGCAGGTTCCGCGAGGCATCCGCGAATCCGTTCCGCACGAGCGCATCGACGACCGCGTTGACGACCGCCGGCGTCGCGCCGATCGTGCCGAGCTCGCCGACACCTTTCACTCCCATCGGATTGGTGAGGCACGGCGCCGATTCGTCCATCGTCATTTCGAACGCGCAGGTTGTGGACGCACGCGGAATCGCGTAGTCCATGAAGCTCGCCGTGAGTGCCTGGCCGGTCTCGGCGTTGTAGACGATGCGCTCGGAGAGCGCCTGTCCGATGCCCTGCACGGCGCCACCGGCGAGCTGTCCGATCACGACCATCGGATTGACGACGCGGCCGACGTCGTTGACGGACCAGTAGCCGTCGAGCGCAATGGCGCCGGTGTCCGGATCGACCTCGACTTCGCAGATGTGACAGCCGTTGGGCCAGCTCGGCGCATCGACCGAGCTTTGCGAATGCAACTCGATGCGCTGTTTCGCCTGTCGCTTCGCGAGGTCGAACAGACCGATGTGCCGATCCGTTCCGGCGATGCTGAATACGCCGTCGCGGTATTCGATATCGCCGCTTGCGGCTTCGAGCTCGGCGGCGGCGAGATCGTGCGCCTTCGCGACCGTGCGCTCGGAGGCCACCCGGACCGCCGAGCCGACAACGAACAGCGAGCGTGAGCCGGCGCTGCCGAAGCCCGTCCCGCGATCGGTGTCGCCGAAGAGCACCTTGATCCTGTCGGCGGGAACGCCGAAGACGTCGACCGCGAGCTGCGTGAACGTCGTCGCGAGGCTTTGTCCCATCGGCTGAGCGGCGGTGAAGATCTCGATCTGCCCGTCGCCCGACACGGTCACGTCGATGACTTCGGCGAACACGTCGGCGCCCGTCCACTCGATGAACGTCGCGATGCCTTGCCCGCGGAGCTTGCCGCGGCTGCGCGACGCGGCGGCGCGCCCGGCGAAACCCTTCCAGTCGGCAAGCGCGAGCGCCCGATCCATCATGTGCGCGAACTTGCCGCTGTCGTACGTCTTGTCCATGGGGTTCTTGTAGGGCATCTGCTCGGGCCGGATCATGTTGCGACGACGGAGCTCGGTGCGATCGATGCCCGTTTGCCGCGCAGCTTCGTCCATCAGCCGCTCGATCATGTAGATCGCCTCGGGCCGACCGGCTCCCCGGTACGGGCCGGTCGGCAGCGTGTGCGTGAGGACCGCCTTGATGCCGATGTCGATCGTTTGGATGTCATAGATGCTCGTCGCGACCCACGGGCCGATCAGCAACTGGATCACGACGCCCGCCGGCGTCGCGTACGCGCCGACGTTCGCGAGCGAGGCGACGCGCAATGCGAGGATGCGTCCATCGGCATCGAGCGCAAGGTCCACTCTGCTCACGACGTCGCGCCCGTGGCTCGCGGCGAGAAATTCCTCGATGCGCTCGGCGGTGAAGCGCACCGGCCGCTTCAACGCGCGCGCGGCGAACGCGACGACGACATCTTCCGGGTACAGGCTGGTCTTCATCCCGAAGCCGCCGCCGACGTCGCCGACCATCACGCGCACCGATTCCTTCGGAATGTTCAGCACCGCGTCGCAGAGCTCGTCGCGCAGTCCCGTCGGAGTCTGGCAGCTCGTGAGCAGCGTCAGTCGCCCGCTCGCCGCGTCGTAGGTCGCGAGCGTCGACCGTGGCTCGATGGGCGAGGGCGCGACGCGCTGATTCACGAGATCGAGCGCGACGACGTGCTTCGCGCGCTCGAAGGCTTTTGCAGTGGCCGCGGGATCGCCGTGCCGGGCCTCGCATGCGATGTTGTCGGGCGCTTCGGGAACGACGACGGGCGCACCCGCCGCCGTAGCCGCGACCGTGTCGACGACGGCGGGGAGCGGCTCGTAGTCGACGCGCACGGCTTCCGCGGCATCGCGCGCCTCGAGCGGAGTCGTGGCGATCACGGCGGCGACTGCTTCGCCGACATAGCGAACGGTATCGACCGCAAGCGCGTAGCGAAGCGGTGTCGCCGTCGGTGATTTGTCGCGGCGCTTGAAATCGGCGGAGTTCGGGATCGGCCGCACACCCGCGTCGAACAGTTCGCGGCCGGTGAAGATTCGCACGACGCCGGGCATCGCGGCGGCGTCGCCGACGTCGATGCGCGCAATGCGCGCATGAGGATGCGGCGAGCGCACGAAATACGCGCAGAGCTGGCCCGGAGTGGGGAGGTTATCGGCGAAGCGTCCTTCGCCGCGCAGAAGTGCGTCGTCCTCGACGCGCTTCACCGAATTGCCGCTGCCGAAGCGGCTGACTTGCCGTGCGGTCATTGGATTACCTCCGCGCTTCGCGATGCAGATGCCATTCTGCCATCGCTCTTAGACCTCGGTGCGCCGCGTCCCGTCCGGCAGGACCGTCTGGCACTCGTTGAAGATCCGCGCCGTGCAGACGCGGCAGCGTTCGCTGTCGAGGCGCGCATAGATCGCGCGGATAGCCTCGTCCTTCGTGTCGAACACGCGGTCGCGACCGATCAGGTCGACGAGCCCATCGAGCCTGAGAACTTCGCGAACTCCGCGCTTCAGCCGGCACAGGTACAGCGCACCGCCCGAGTCGCACGCAATCTGCGCTTCGCGCGCGAGCAGCTCGGCGCCCGCGATGTCGATGAAGTTGATACCGCTTCCGACGAGCAGCACGTGCGGGCGCTTCGGCTCGGTGGCGCGCCGCGATGCGAGCTCGTCGTGGACGTGCTCGACTGCGCCGAAGAAGAGCGAGCCGTCGACGCGCAACATCGCGAGTTGCGGACATTCGAGCGCACCCGTCGTCGTGACGGCCGCGAAGCGGCGCCGCGGCGTCGACGGATCGGGCGCGACCGGCGTCAGATGCGGGCGCGTCGTGCGGCTCAGGTAGACGAACAGCGACGCGAGCACGCCGACGAAGATCGCGAAATCGACTCGCAGAAGCAGCGTCGACAGGAAGGTCACGGCGAGAACGAAGGTTTCGCCTCGGCTCGCGGCGACGACCCTGCGCATCTCCGCGACGTCGATCAGGCCCCACGCGACGACGACGAGCAGTCCTGCCATGACTGCGAGCGGCAGGTGCGCGCCGAGCGGCGCGACGGCAAGCACGACAGCGAGCAGGAATACGGCCGAAAAGACCGCCGCGAGCGGCGTCTGCGCGCCGGCGTCGTAGTTGAGCCAGATGCGGTTGAACGAGCCCGACGACGGATAGCCGGATGCGAATGCCCCGGCGATATTCGAAAGGCCCTGACCGATGAACTCCTGATTGGCGTCGATGCGCTGGCCCGTCTTGACGGCGACCGCGCGCGCAACCGACACCGCCTGCGCCAGCGCCAGCACGGTGAGCGCCAGCGCGGCGGGCGCGAGCGTCCCCCACGTCGCGGGATCGAACGATGGCAGCGACAGGGGCGGCAGGCCGCGCGGCAGCGTGCCGATCGTCGGAACCTGCGCGTAACCGAGCGACGCGAGGCCGTAGGCGAAGACGCTGCCAGCGATCA
>DASSGI010000221.1:0-3480 GCA_035857655.1 Casimicrobiaceae bacterium
CCGTGCAGCGCATAGTCGTCCATCGCCGAGCGATCGAATGCGGGGACATCGATCGGCGCGATAACCTGCTCGGCGAGCACACGGCCCGCCAGACGATCGAGCGGAACGCGCGTCGAACCGAGACGATGCGCGTGAGCGTCGATCCACTGCAGCACGGTGCCGACCTCGGCCCGCTGGCTGAAGCCATGCATTCTCACGTCTTCGCGAGCGGGAGTCTCGGTCGCCATCAATGGCCTCGTTTCGACGTCATCCGCGGTGTCGCTTTGCCGTGGCAGAGGCGTTCGCGAGGTGTTTCGCTCCTCGAAACGCTCATCCAATTATAGCGTTGCCTGGATCGCAGCCCGCCGGCCGGCGATCGGCGTGCTTGTCGAGCGGGAATATACGACGGTATATTACGCTTCGATTGCCGTTTCGAGATTGCCGATGCGCTCGATCGCACGCGTTGCGTCATGGGTTGCCATTGTCGTCTGCGTCATGTCCGTTTCATCCATCGCAGCCGCGGAAAAGGTGACTGTCTTCGCGGCTGCGAGCCTGAAGGAAGCGATGGACGAGCAGGCGCGGCAGTTCGAGCGCGAGACGGGAAACAAGGTGATCGTCTCGTATGGCGCGAGCAACGCGCTCGCGAAACAGATCGAAGCAGGAGCTCCTGCCGATCTATTCATCTCGGCCGACGTCGAGTGGATGGACTACGTGTCCCAGCGCGGACTCGTCGCGCCGAACGCGCGCTTCGATCTCCTGCGCAATACGCTGGTGCTGATCGCGCCGGCCGCGAGCAATTCGACGCTCAGCATCGCACCCGATTTCGGTCTTGCGGCGGCACTTGGCAACGAGAAGCTCGCGATGGCGAACCCGGATGGCGTTCCCGCCGGCAAATACGGAAAGGCTGCGCTCGAGAAGCTGGGCGTGTGGGCAAGCGTCCAGGGAAAGACTGCGCGAGCCGAGAACGTGCGCGCCGCGCTGGCGCTCGTCTCGCGCGGCGAGGCGCCGTTCGGCATCGTCTACCGGACCGACGCGCTCGCCGACAAGGGCGTCAAGGTCGTCGACAAGTTTCCGCCCGACACGTACCCGCCGATCGTCTATCCCGCCGCCCGTCTCGCGGCGAGCAAGCCGCCGGCGGCGAAGGCGCTGCTCGACTATCTGCGCTCCGCGCCCGCACGAGCCACCTGGGAGAAGTACGGCTTCGGTGTGGTTCAATGACGGATAAGGCATCGCTCGCAATAACAACCACGCGCTTGCCAGACACCGCGGCACTATCGCGCTCGCAATGTTCGAACTGAGCCCGCAGGAGCTCGGGATACTCGCGCTCAGCCTCCGGGTGGCAGTGGCGAGCGTCCTGTGCAGCCTGCCGATCGCGATCGTCATCGCGCATTGCCTCGCGCGCTTCTCCTTTCCCGGAAAGACGTTCGTCGACGCGATCATTCACCTGCCGCTCGTGTTGCCGCCGGTCGTCGTGGGCTTCGCGCTTCTCATTCTCTTCGGTCGTCGCGGACCGATCGGAGGCCTGCTCGAGCAGTGGTTCGGCATCGTGTTCGCATTCCGCTGGACGGGCGCCGCGCTTGCGTCGGCGATCATGGGCTTTCCGCTGATGGTGCGCGCCATTCGCCTCTCGATCGAGGCGATCGACCAGCGTCTCGAAGTGGCGGCACGCACGCTCGGCGCGTCGCGGACGTGGGTCTTCTCGTCGATCACGTTGCCGCTCGCGCTGCCCGGCATCGTCACCGGCACGCTGCTGTCGTTCGCGCGCGGCCTCGGCGAGTTCGGTGCGACGATCACGTTCGTCTCCAACATTCCTGGAGAGACGCAGACGCTGCCGCTCGCGATCTACACGTTCACGCAGGTGCCGGGAGGCGAAGCGAACGCGTGGCGGTTGAGCGTCGTTGCCGTCGTGCTGTCGGTCGTCGCACTGGCGGCCTCCGAGTGGCTGACGCGGCGCTCGCGGCGGGGCGGGCTGTGATCGAGATCGATATCGAACGCCGGGTCGGTTCGTTTCACCTCGACGTGCGCTTCGAGGCCGAGGCGCCGATCGTCGGACTCTTCGGCCGCTCGGGCTCGGGCAAGACATCCGTCGTCAATGCGATCGCCGGCATCGTTCGACCCTCGCGCGGCTCGATCCGCATCAACGAAGTTTGTCTCTTCGATTCCGCAAGGGGCATCGACGTCGCGCCGGAGAAGCGCAGGATCGGCTATGTTTTCCAGGATGCGCTGCTGTTCCCGCACATGGACGTCGAAGCGAACCTCGTCTACGGACAGCGGCTGCGCGCGCCGGCGGATCGCCTGATCAACGAAGCTCACGTCGTCGAGCTGCTGGGGTTGCGCCCGTTGCTGCGCCGGCAGCCGCAAACGCTTTCGGGCGGCGAAAAGCAGCGCGTCGCGATCGGCAGGGCGCTGCTCGCGCAGCCGCGCATCCTGCTGATGGACGAGCCGCTCGCCTCGCTCGACGGCCCGCGCAAGATGGAGATCCTCGCCTACATCGAGCTGCTGCGCGACGATCTGGACATTCCGATCGTCTACGTGACCCACTCGGTCGCCGAGATCACGAGGCTCGCCGACAAGATCGTGGTTCTTTCGGAAGGGAAGTGCGTCGGCGTCGGCGGCATCAACGACGTGCTGGACCAGCTCGAGCTCGAAGGTGCAGCAGAGCGCTACGAGCCCGCGTCGGTCATCGAAGCGCGAGTCGCGGCACAGGACGCGAACGATCGGCTGACCACGCTCGCATTCGACGGCGGCGAGCTCGTCGTCCCGCATCTCGACGTCGCGGTTGGCGAGCGTGCGCGCGTTCGGATCCTCGCGCGTGACGTGTCGTTGTCGATCGGAGAACCGCGCGGGATCAGCATCCTGAACGCGCTACCCGCATGGGTCACCTCGATCAGCGAGACCGACGACGCGGTCGTCGATGTAAGGCTCGTCGTCGGCAACGCCGCGCTCATCGCGCGGATCGCGCGGCGATCGCTGCAGCAGCTCGGGATCACGCGCGGCCAGGGCGTTTACGCGCTCGTGAAGGCGGCGTCGCTCGATTCGCGCGGCGGCGGCGCGTGAAGCGCGCTGGCAGATTGTCAACCTTGTTTACAAATTCGCGGGGCGCCGGCTACTTGCGCCGCCACTCGGCGCGCCACAGGCGTTCGAGCTCCTTGGCCACCCGCTGCGGCGGCGCCCCGATCAGCGTCGAGCGGCCGCGCAGAACGATCTTTCCGTAGATCGTGCGGAACCTCGGCGCGTACAGCACGACCATGTTGTTGTCGCGGCAATCGTGGTTCTTGCACGCGCTGACGAGCTTGTAGACGTTTCCGGCGACCTGCACGTCTCGAATCGGAGGGGCCGGGCCGTCGAGCGTCGTGAGCCACGACTCCTTCGCGAGCGGCCCGAGCGCGTGCACGTACGGTTGCCGGAAATTCGCGTCCTTCAACAGTTCGGGCGGCCCGATCTCGGCGAGCTGCTTCGTTCCGGGCGCGGCGTTTTGGCCTGGATCGACCTTGCCTTGAG
>DASSGI010000222.1:0-3337 GCA_035857655.1 Casimicrobiaceae bacterium
CGATCAATCATGCGATCGGAGGGCACGGCATCGCGCTGTTGCGCGGCATAGCGCAGCGCAGGCCGGGTCCGGTGCACGTGATGACCCATTGCAACGCCGGCGCGCTCGCGACCTGCGGCTGGGGAACGGCGACGGCGCCGCTGTTCCTCGCGCACGCCGAGGGGCTCGCCGTGCACGTCTGGGTGAGCGAGACGCGGCCGCGGCTGCAGGGCGCCAACCTAACCGCTTGGGAAATGCACCGGCGTGGCGTCCCGCACACGCTGTTCGCCGACGCCGCGGGCTCGCTGTTGATGCGTCGCGGCGATGTCGACGTCGTTCTCGTGGGCACCGACCGCGTGGCCGCGAACGGCGACGTCTGCAACAAGATCGGCACCTACGGAAAAGCGCTTGCAGCGCGCGATAACGGTGTGCCGTTCTACGTCGCACTGCCCTCGCCCACGCTCGACGCGTCGCTCGCCTCCGGAGCGGCAATTCCGATCGAAACGCGCAGTCCGGAAGAAGTCATCGCGATCACCGGCCGCGACGACTGGGGGCAGACGACGACGGTGGCGATTGCGCCAGAAGGCACGCGCGCCGTCAACTATGCGTTCGACGTGACGCCGGCGCGCCTCGTCACGGGACTCATCACCGAGCGCGGGATCACAGCGGCGGACCGCGACGCGATCCGCGCGATGTTCGCGGAGCGCTTCGCGAAAGCGGAGCCGGCATGACCGAGCGATGAGCGCCCCCGAAGGCAACGAGCGCGGACTGCGCGCCGCGGTTATCGCCACCGCGCGCGAGATGAACGCTCTCGGCATCAATCGCGGCAACTCCGGCAACGTGAGCGCGCGCTGGCGCAAGGGAAAGTTCGACGGCTACCTGATCACGCCCAGCGGAATGCCGTACGCGTCGATCACGCCGGCCGACATCGTCGCGATGCCGATCGACGGCCAGGGGGACGGAGCGCACGGTCGTCGGCCTCCATCGTCGGAGTGGCGGTTCCACCGCGACATCTATCGCGCACGAGCAGACGCCGCAGCGATCGTTCATGCGCACTCGCCATTCGCAACGTCGCTCGCCTGCCTGCGCCGGGGGATTCCCGCGTTCCACTACATGATCGCAAAGGCCGGTGGCAGCGATATTCGCTGCGCACCGTATGCGACGTTCGGCACGCAGGCGCTTTCCGATCACGCCGTCGCCGCGCTCGAAGGGCGCCGCGCATGCCTGCTGGCAAACCACGGGATGATCGCGATCGGCACGTCGCTCGCGGCGGCGCTTGCGCTTGCTGTCGAAGTCGAGACCCTCGCCGAGATGTACTGGCGCGCGCTGCAACTTGGCGAGCCGGTCTTGCTGTCCGCCTCCGAGATGGAAAACGTCGTCGCCAAATTCCGGACGTACGGCCAGCCCGGATCCTGACCGTCGTTCGTCGGGCGAGCCGTGCTGCCTCGCATCGTCGCCACGCGTCGTCTCACGGGGCAGAATCCTCGGCTAAACTGGTCGCCTCACGTCGCGGAGAACGAGAAGATGCCTGAACCGCTGCTCATCGCGAAGAACGCGCAAGCCGAGCTCACGCTGCTGCCGGCTCTCGGGAACCGTCACGGTCTCATCACGGGGGCCACCGGAACCGGAAAGACCGTCACGCTGCAGGTAATGGCCGAAAAGTTCTCGGGCATCGGGGTTCCGGTCTTCATGGCCGACGTCAAGGGTGATCTCTCGGGCATCACGCAATCGGGCGCGTCCTCGCCGAAGCTCCTCGAGCGGCTCAAGCTGATCGGCGTGCCCGAGCCCGCGTATGCCGGATCGCCGGGCGTGTTCTGGGACGTCTACGGCGAGCAGGGGCATCCCGTCCGCGCGACGGTCTCCGATCTCGGTCCGCTGCTGCTCGGGCGCGTTCTCAACCTCAATGAGACGCAGCAAGGCGTGCTGGCGCTCGTGTTCAAGGTTGCCGACGACAACGGGCTGCTGCTGCTCGACCTCAAGGATCTCCGTGCGATGCTGCAGCACGTCGGCGATCACGCGCAGGAGCTCCAGACCAACTACGGCAACGTTTCGGCGGCGAGCATCGGCGCGATCCAGCGCGGCCTGCTTGCGCTCGAGCAGCAGGGCGGCGACAAATTCATCGGCGAGCCGATGCTCAATATCGACGACCTGCTGCAAACCGGGGCCGGCGGCCGCGGTGTCGTCAACATCCTCGCGGCCGATCGGCTCCTCAATGCGCCGAAGCTCTACTCGACGCTGCTGCTCTGGGTGCTCTCCGAGATCTACGAGCGCCTCCCCGAAGTCGGAGACCGCGACAAGCCGAAGCTCGTATTCTTCTTCGACGAGGCGCATCTGTTGTTCACCGATGCGCCGAAGTCGCTGCTCGACAAGATCGAGCAGGTCGTGCGTCTCGTTCGCTCGAAGGGCGTCGGCGTCTATTTCGTCACGCAGAATCCGCTCGATGTGCCCGAGACGGTGTTGGGCCAGCTCGGCAACCGCGTTCAGCATGCGCTGCGCGCGTTCACCCCGCGCGATCAGAGGGCCGTGAAGGCGGCGGCCGAGACGATGCGCGCGAATCCGAAGATCGACACCGAAAAGGCGATCACGGAGCTCGCCGTGGGCGAGGCGCTCGTGTCGTTTCTCGACGAAAAAGGTCGGCCTTCTGCCGTCGAGCGCGCGTTCGTCTTGCCGCCGGCGAGCCGCATCGGCCCGGTCACACCAGACGAGCGGCAGCGCGTGATGGCCGCATCCGGCCTGGGTGGTGTATACGACAAACCCGTCGATCGCGAATCTGCGTACGAACGCCTCAAAGGACGCGCCACGGCGTCGCCCCCCGCGGGGCAAAATGCGCCGGCGGCTTCCGGAAACTGGACCGATTCGCTGAAAGACTCGCTTGGCGGCCTGATTTCGGGTAGCGGCCGCAAGGACAGCATCGTGGAGGCGGTGGCAAAGAGCGCCGCGCGCACCGTCGGCTCGACGATAGGACGGGAAATCGTGCGCGGCGTTCTCGGTTCGCTGCTCGGCGGCCGCAAGCGCTGACACCCTGGTTCCGACGCGTTCAACCGTCGGAAACGTGCGCTACAGGGTTCGAACCGGAGGAGCGGATTTCGCTTCGGTTTCCGGTCGCTGAACGCTCGTCGGCAGCGCCAATCCGTGGCATGGCAATTGCTCGAAATCGATGGATTCGGATCCGGAATCGATTTTCATCCCCCTATTGATGCAATCCGCCAGCTCGCCACAACGTGAGTCGCTGACGACGGCATGTTCAAGCTACTTCGCTACTTCTCCATAACGAGCTTCCTCTCGATTGTCGTCGCGGGGGCGCTTTTCGGTTTCGCCTATCGAACGATCGCCTATCGCTCGCTCACCGATTCCGCGG
>DASSGI010000223.1:0-15401 GCA_035857655.1 Casimicrobiaceae bacterium
GGCGTCGTCGTCTCGCTCACGGCGGAGGCGCAGACGCTGCGGATCGGCCTTGCCGAAGATCCCGATGTGCTCGATCCGACGCTCGCCCGCACGTTCGTCGGCCGCATCGTGTTCGCATCGCTCTGCGACAAGCTCTTCGACATCGACGAGAAGCTGAACATCGTTCCGCAGCTCGCCACTTCGTACGAGTGGTCGGCCGACAGCAAGGCGCTCACGCTCAAGATTCGCCCCGGCGTCACGTTCCACGACGGCGAGAAGCTCGACGCCACCGCCGTCAAGTACAACATCGAGCGTCACAAGACGATGGCGGGGTCGAACCGGCGCGGCGAGCTCGCACCGGTCGCGAGCGTCGACGTCGTCGATCCGATGACGGTGCGGCTCAATCTCTCCGCACCGTTCGCGCCACTCCTCGCGCAGCTCGCCGACCGCGCCGGCATGATGGTCTCGCCGAAGGCGGCGCAGGCCGAAGGCGACAAGTTCGGTGCGAAGCCCGTGTGCTCGGGACCGTTCCGCTTCGTCGAGCGCGTCGCGCAGGACCGGATCGTCGTCGAGCGCTTCCCGAACTACTGGAACAAGGGACAGATCCACTTCGACCGGGTCGTCTATCTGCCGATCGTCGATTCGACGGTGCGGCTCGCGAATCTCAAATCGGGCCAGCTCGACTTCATCGAGCGCCTGGCGACGTCGGATGTTCCCACGCTCAAGTCCGACAGCCGCTTCAAGATCTCGAAGATCACCGAGATCGGTTACCAGGGCATCACGATCAACATCGGCAAGAGCGATCTCGCGCAGAAGAATCCTCTCGGGCGCGATCCGCGCGTGCGCGAGGCGTTCGAGCTCGCGCTCGACCGGCAGGGAATCGTCGATGTCGCGCAGGACGGCGAAGGGGACGTCGGCAATCAGTGGGTGTCGCCCGGCAATCCGTACTACGCGAAGAACATGCCGATCCCCAAGCGCGATGTCACGCGCGCGAAAGCGCTGCTCGCCGAAGCGGGCGTGCCCAACCCGAGCTTCACGCTGATGACGCCGACCACCTCGGATGCGCAGAAGATCGCGCAGGTCGTGCAGGCGATGGTCAAGGAGGCGGGGTTCGACGTGAAGATCCAGTCGACCGAGTTCGCGACGTCGCTCGACATGGCCGACAAGGGACAGTACGAGGCGTACGTGCTCGCGTGGAGCGGCCGCGCCGATCCCGACGGCAACATCTACAGCTTCGACGCCTGCAAGCAGCCGCTCAACTACGCCGGCTACTGCAAACCCGAAGTCGACGACATCCTGAACAAGTCGCGAACGACGCGTGATGCCGCGGAGCGCAAGAAGCTGTTCGAGCAGCTGGCCGCGATCGCGCTCAAGGACCGTCCCATCGTCTACGTCTATCACCGCCACTGGCTATGGGCGTATACGAACAAGCTCTCCGGCCTGCGCACCGTTCCCGACGGGCTGGTCCGCGTACAGGGGTTGAAGTTCAACTGATCGCGCGGGGTGCGAGGCGACGTGCGGGACTTACGGGCGGGTGCGGAGGCTCAGCGCGGATGGCGCTGTGCGGGCGGCATGCGGGCGGGCGCGTGCCGACGCAGAGGCGGGGCCGCCAAGCACTGAAACGCCACCATGTTCGCTTACGTCGTTCGCCGCATCGCGCAGATCGTCCCGACGCTGGTCTTCGTCTCGATGCTGATCTTCGGGCTGCAGCAGCTGCTGCCCGGAGATCCGGCGATGGTGCTGGCGGGCGAGGAGCGCGACCCGACCGTCATCGCGCATTTGCGGCAGAAGCTGCACCTCGACGAGCCGCTTCCGATGCGCTACCTGCACTGGGTCAACGGTGTCGTTCACGGCGACTTCGGCGAATCGCTGCGGATTCAAAAGCCCGTATTGGCGCTGATCCTCGAGAAACTGCCCGTGACGCTGGAGCTCGCGCTGATCGCAATCGTCATCGCGCTCGCGATCGGCATACCGGCAGGAATCGTTTCAGCGGTCCGCCGCAACAGCGCGTGGGACTACGCGGCGAACGCGGTGGCGCTCTGGGGCCTGTCGACCCCGAATTTCTGGCTCGGCATCATGCTGATCCTGCTCTTTTCGGTGACGCTCGGCTGGCTGCCCGCTTCGGGATTCGTCAGTCCGTTCGACGACCTCAAGGCGAACCTCGCGTCGCTGATCATGCCGGCGTTCGTGCTCGGCAATGCGATCGCTGCGGTGCTGATGCGCCACACGCGCAGCGCGATGCTGCAGGTGCTGTCCTCCGACTACGTGCGCACGGCACGCGCGAAGGGCCTGCCCGAGCGCGGCGTCATTCTCAAGCACGCGCTTCGCAACGCGCTGATCCCCGTGATCACGCTCGGCGCGCTCGAGCTCGGCACGCTGCTTTCGGGCGCCGTGCTCACCGAACAGGTGTTCACGATCCCCGGCTTCGGCAAGCTGATCGTCGATGCGGTGTTCAACCGCGACTACGCTGTCGTCCAGGGCGTCGTGCTGTTCACGGCGACCGCGTACATCACGCTCAACCTGATCGCCGACATCGCGTACGTGATCGTCAATCCGCAGATCCGGGTGCACTAGAGCCTGATGGCAACGATCGCCGACGCACTGCCTGCCGCGTCTCCGGCTGCGCGAGCCGGTCCCCGCTCGCACCCGTTCCGCCGGCTGCTGCGCCGCCCCGCCGCGGCAGCGGGACTCGTGGTGATCGCGCTCTTCGTCGCGCTCGCCGTGCTTGCGCCGATCGTGTCGCCGTACGACCCGCTCGCCACGAGCTGGAGCGCAGTGCGCAAGGCGCCGAGCGCTGCGCACTGGTTCGGCACCGACGAGATCGGCCGCGACGTGCTCGCGCGCGTGATCTGGGGCGCGCGCGCGTCGCTGCTCGCGGGCGTCGTCTCGGTGCTGATCTCGCTTACGATCGGCGTGCCGATCGGGTTGCTCGCCGGTTATGCCGGCGGCAAGGTCGACATGCTGATCTCGCGCTTGACCGACGCCGTTCTCGCGTGCCCGTTCCTCATTCTCGCGATCGCGCTCGCGGCATTCCTCGGACCGAGTCTCACCAACGCGATGATCGCAATCGGCGTGTCGGCGACGCCCGTCTTCGTCCGACTGACCCGCGGCCAGACGCTCGCGATCAAGGCCGAGGAATTCGTGCTGGCAGCGCGCGCGATCGGCAACCCCCCGTGGCGCGTCGCGCTCGGGCACGTGCTGCCGAACGTCGTTCCCGCGTTGATCGTGCAGGGGACGCTGGCGATCGCTGCGGCGGTCATCGCCGAGGCGAGCCTGTCGTTCCTCGGGCTGGGCCAGCAGCCGCCGGCACCGAGCTGGGGCAGCATGCTCAACACGGCGAAGAACTACATCGACAATGCGCCGTGGATGGCCGTCTGGCCGGGTCTGTCGATCTTCATGCTCGTGCTGTCGTTCAACCTCGTCGGTGACGGCCTGCGCGACGCGCTCGACCCGCGTCACGTGTAGCGAACCGCCCGTATTCTCCGATCCGGGCCGCGCGCCCGCGACGCGCCCGCGCCACCCTCACGCCCCCGGCCTCCCCGCGTCCAATGCGACGCGGGCGGTCACTCGATGTGCCGCGGGTCGCTCGTTCGGTCGGGCAATCACGATCTCCGCGTTTGCTGCCGAGAGCGTTTTTTCGGGGCGTTCCGCTCACGGGCGGGCTTGTCGTCAACAGGTTTCGGTAAAAACGTGCGGATTTCGGCGACCGACGGACGTACGCGTGCATCGAACGCGCCGGCAAGCACTTTTCTCCGTCCGCACGCGCGCATTTGGCCTTCTCTGGCGCATGGTTTGCTTCCCTCGCAGAAAACACTTCCCGCGAGCGCCCGGGGCCCCGCTCCTCGAATGCCAAAAGCAATGAAATCCGATCCCTCCGCCGCCGGTGCAGCGCGGAGTCGGCGGCGATGGCTGCGCATCATCTGGCCATTCCTGGTCACCGTCGCGCTGCTGCTGCTGCTGAGCAACGCGAGCCTGCACGTGATGTCCGGGATGCGCGCCTTCGTCAGCGCGGAAAGCTTGTGGTCGAAGGCGCAGAAGACCGCCGTCGGTCATATCGAGCAGTACGCGGCCACACGAAACGAGGACGCGTACCAGCGCTACCTCACCGAGATGGCAGTCATTGCCGGCATGCGCACCGCGCGCGTCGAGCTCGACAAGCCCGAGCCCGATCTCGACGCCGTCCGCGCCGGCTTTCGCAACGCTCGCAATCATCCCGCCGACATGGAAAGCATGATCGACCTGTTCCGCCGTTTCCGAAACGTCGGATTCATGGCGACGGCGATCACGATATGGACGCAGGCCGACGCGCAGATCGCCGAGCTCGACGCGACCGCCCAGGCGCTGCATGCGGCGGTCGGCGGCGGCAAGGTGAATCTCGCCGAAGTGCAGGCGCTCGCGAGCCGCGTGCGCGCGATCGATCGCCAGCTGACGCCGTGGGAGGAAGCGTTCTCGGCGACGCTCGAGGAAGCCTCGCGGCAGACGACGATGCTGCTCGCCTACGGCAACATCGCGGTCGCCGTCGCGCTGGTGCTGATCGCGGTGCTGCGGACCCGCGGCCTCGTCCGGCAAGGCGAGGATCTCGAAGGACAGTTGCGCACGAGCGAGGAACGTCTCGAATACGCGCTCGTCGCGAGCACCGACGGATTCTGGGACTGGTCGCTCGGGCGGCCGGAGCTCTACTTCTCGCCGCGCTTCGAGCAGCTGCTCGGATACGAAGACGGCACGATGCGTGAAACCGCGGCGTCGTTCCTCTGGCGGATTCACTCTCACGATCGCAGGTCGACGATGGAACGCCTGCGGGCGCACCTGCGCCGCGGCGAGGCTTTCGACCTCGAGTTCCGGATCCGCGTCCAGGGCGGCGCGTTCCGATGGTTCCGCTCGCGCGGACGCGCAATGCTCGGCACCGAGGGCAAGCCCGCGCGGATGGCGGGATCGCTTACCGACATCACCGATCGCAAGCAGGCCGAAGCGCAGATCTTCGAGGAGAAGGAACGCGCCCAGGTGACGCTCGCCTCGATTGCCGATGCCGTCATCACGATCGATACGTCGGGCCGGATCGAATTCATCAATCCCGTGGCCGAGCGCCTGACCGGCTGGGACAACGGGCGAGCTCGCGGCAGCATGCTCTCCGAGGTCTTCGCGGTGCTCGACGAGAACACGGGGATCGAGATTCCCGATCCGGTCGGCCGCGCGCTGCGCGAGCGCTGCGTCGTCAAGTCGGAAGGTAACGTCGTGCTGCGCCGTCGCGACGACGCGCCGGTCGCGATCGATTACAGCGTCGCCCCGATCCGGGATCGGGCGAGCAGCGTCGTCGGCGCGGTTCTCGTGTTCCACGACATGAGCCGCGAGCGGCAATACGCGGCGCGCCTCTCGCATCTCGCGAGTCACGATCCGCTGACGGGGCTCCCGAACCGTCGCGAGTTCGAGCGCCGATTGAATCTCACGCTCTCAAACGACCATCGCGATGATTTCAATCACGCGGTGCTCTACCTCGACCTCGACCAGTTCAAGGTCGTCAACGACACCTGCGGGCACGCGGCGGGCGACGAGCTGCTGCGGCAGGTCACGGGCCTGCTGCGACCGCTGCTGCGCGAAGGCGACACGCTGGCGCGGCTCGGCGGCGACGAGTTCGGCGTGCTGCTCGAGCACTGCCCTCCGGAGCCCGCGGCGCGCATCGCCGAGACGATGCGCGGCGCGCTCGCCGATTTCCGCTTCGTCTGGAAGACGCGCTCGTTCAACGGCAGCGTGAGCGTCGGTCTCGTCAACGTTTCCGACGGCGGACAGACGCTCGCCGGCGTGCTCTCGGCCGCCGACGCGGCGTGCTACATGGCGAAGGACAAGGGCCGCAACCGCGTGCAGGTCTACAGCTCGAACAGCAGCGAAATGGCCGTCCGGCATGGCGAGATGGAGTGGGTCAATCGCATCCAGCATGCGCTCGCCGAAAATCGCTTCTGCCTGTTCGCGCAGCCGGTCTGCGCAACGCGCGGCGACCGCAACGCGCGGCCCTACACCGAGCTGCTGCTACGGCTGCGCGACGAGACCAACGAATTGATTCCGCCCGTCGAGTTCATCCCGGCGGCGGAGCGCTACAACCTGATGCCGGCGATCGACAGATGGGTGATCACGACGGCCTTCGCGATCATCGCGCAGAACAGCGAAGTCCACGGCACCGAGGAAGCGCCCGAGACCTTTGCGATCAACCTGTCGGGAGCGTCGATCAGCGAGGACGATTTCCTCGATTTCGTCTGCGATCAATTCGAACGTTTCGGGATCCGGCACCAGTCGATCTGCTTCGAGATCACCGAGACCAACGCGGTCACGAGCCTGTCGAAGGCGACCGATTTCATGCGCGCGCTGCAGGCACACGGCTGCCGCTTCGCGCTCGACGATTTCGGCGTCGGCCTCTCCTCGTTCAGCTATCTGAAGCACCTGCCGGCGGACTTCGTCAAGATCGACGGAAGCTTCGTCGTCGACATGCTGCAGAATCCCGTGAATCGCGCGATGGTGCAGGCGATCCACGACATCGGCCACATCCTCGGCAAGAAGACGATCGCCGAATCGGTCGAGACCGTCGCGATCCTCGATGCGCTCGACGCGATCGGCGTCGACTACGCGCAAGGCTTCGCAGTTGCGCCGCCGCGCATATTCGGGCAACTGCGCCGCGCACCTGCGAACAAGCAGCGCGCGATCGCCGCTGCGTAGCGGCGGAAAGAAGAGCTCCTCGCAGGCGTTGGTGCGATCTCCCGTGCGGGAATGACGCCCCCCGAATGGGGGACGCTCTCTCCGCCGGGAGCTCAAGCGCGGTACAATACGATAAGCTCGTCCGGCGCGACTTGGGGGTTCGTGCCACCGCCAATTCGAGGCGCTCGCGAATCCCGTCCGCGCATTCACCGATGGCCGCAAAATCTGCCAAGGCGGCGGAGCCGTCCCGGCGCCGCATCCAACACGACCACACCGTACTCGTGCTCCAGGGTGGTGGCGCGCTCGGCGCGTACCAGGCCGGCGCCTACGAGGGGCTCGTCGAAGCGGGGCTCGCTCCCGATTGGGTCACCGGCGTGTCGATCGGCGCGATCAACGCCGCATTGATCGCCGGCAACCCGCCCGCACGCCGCGTCGAGCGGCTGCGCGAATTCTGGGACCGTGTCTCGGCGGCCGCGCCCGTCGTGCTGCCGCCGGCGTTCGATCCGCTGCGCGTTGCGTTCAATCGCGTCAGCGCGTTCGGTGCAGTGGCGTTCGGCGTCAACGGATTCTTCTCGCCGCGCGTGCCGCCGCCCTATTTTGCCGTCGACGGGACCGCTGATGCGCTGAGCTTCTACGACACCGAGCCGCTCAAGCGCACGCTCGAGGAGCTCGTCGACTTCCGGCTGATCAACGACCATTCGATGCGGCTATCCGTCGGAGCAACGAACGTGCGCACCGGCGACTCGGTCTACTTCGACAACCGCCACCGCTCCATCACGACCGATCACATCCGCGCGAGCGGCGCGCTGCCGCCCGGGTTTCCGCCGGTCGTCATCGAAGGCGACGAATACTGGGACGGCGGCATCGTCTCCAATTCGCCGCTCTGGTACGTGCTCGACGATTCGCCGCGGTTGAACGCCCTTATCATCCAGATCGACCTCTTCAGCGCGAAAGGCGAGCTGCCGACGAACCTGAACCAGGTCCTCGAGCGCGCGAAGGACATTCAATACTCGAGCAAGACGCGCTTCAACACCAAGCGCATCAAGGAATTGAACGCGCTGCACGAGGTTCTCGGGAGGCTGCTCGAGCAGCTGCCGCCGGAGCTCAGGAACAGTCCCGACGGACGCCAGCTCGAGCGACTCTGCGATCAGGGTCACATCACGATCGCTCACCTCATCAACCGGCGGCAGAAGTACTCGGCGCAGTCGAAGGACTACGAATTTTCGCGAACCACGGTGAACGAGCTGTGGGCGGCCGGTCTCGAGGACGTGCGCCAGGGCGTCGCCCGGTTCGACCTGCTGAAGCCCGTCGATGGCGGCTTCGGCATGCGCATCTACGACCTCACGAAGTGACGCGGCCCGCCGCTCGACCGAACAGGAGATTTCGATGACCGAAGCCGAAGTCAGTGAACGCGCTTTTGCAATGCCGCTCACCAGCCCGGCGTTTCCCCCCGGGCCCTACCGCTTCGTCAATCGCGAGTTCTTCATCGTCACCTATCGCACGGATCCCGACGCGCTCCGCAGCGTGATACCGGCGCCGCTCGAATTCACCGAGCCGATCGTCAAGTACGAGTTCATCCGAATGCCGGACTCGACTGGCTTCGGTGACTACACGGAGACGGGCCAGGTGATCCCAGTCTCGTTTCGCGGCGAGCGCGGCGGCTACGTCCACGCGATGTACCTCGACGACGAGTCGCCGATCGCCGGCGGCCGCGAGCTCTGGGGATTTCCGAAGAAGCTCGCTTCGCCGAAGCTCTCCGTCGAGAAGGACACGCTGCTCGGCGTGCTGCGTTATGGGCCCGTGCCCGTCGCCGTGGCAACGATGGGATTCAAGCACCGCGCGGTCGCACACGACAACGTGCTCGCGTCGCTCAAGGCGCCGAACTACCTGCTCAAGATCATTCCGCACGTCGATGGCCGCGCACGCATCTGCGAGCTCGTCCGCTACTTCTGCGAAGACATCACGGTGAAGGGCGCGTGGGAAGGACCTGCGGCGATCGAGCTCTTTCACCACGCGTTGGCGCCGGTGGCCGCGTTGCCGGTGCTCGAGTGCGTTTCGGGTCTGCACATCCAGACCGACCTGACGCTCGGATTGGGAACCGTTATTCACGACTATCTCCGCAAATGATTGGAGCAACCATGCGACTCAAGGACAAATCCGCGATCGTCACCGGCGCCGCAAGTGGAATCGGCAAGGACATTGCGCTCGTGTTCGCACGCGAAGGGGCGAAGGTCGCGATCGCCGACCTGAACAAGCAGGCCGCGGAAGCCACCGCGGCGGAGATCAAGGGCAGCGGCGGCAGCGCGATCGGCGTCGCGATGGACGTCACCGACGAAAAGGCCGTCAACGACGGCGTCGCCGCGGTCGCTTCCGCGTTCGGCGGCGTCGACATCCTGGTGAGCAACGCCGGCATCCAGATCGTGCATCCGCTCGAGGAGTTCACCTACGCCGAGTGGAAGAAGCTCCTGACGATTCATGTCGACGGTGCATTTCTCACGACGAAGGCATGCCTGCCGTTCATGTACAAGTCCGGCCGTGGCGGCTCGGTCATCTACATGGGCTCCGTGCACTCGAAGGAGGCCTCGATGCTGAAGGCCCCCTACGTCACGGCGAAGCATGGCCTCATCGGTCTCGCGAAAGTCGTCGCGAAGGAAGGTGCGAAGCACGGCGTGCGCGCGAACGTCATCTGCCCCGGATTCGTGCGCACGCCGCTCGTCGACAAGCAGATTCCCGAACAGGCAAAGGAGCTCGGCATCTCCGAGGCTGACGTCATCAAGAACGTGATGCTCAAGGAGACGGTCGACGGTCAGTTCACGACCGTCGACGATGTCGCCCAGGTCGCGCTCTTCTTCGCGTCGTTTCCCACGAACGCGCTCACCGGTCAGTCGATGGTCGTGAGCCACGGCTGGTTCATGCAGTAGAAGCCCAGCGCGGGCCTCGGGGGTCGCTGCGGGCCGCGGGTCGCGTATGCCGAAGGGCGCCCGGGTCTCGTGAAGCCCGGAGGCATAGGCGAGCCGTGACGCGGTAAACGCCGGCAGCGCAGCGCGGCTCCGCGCGAACGACATGCCGAAGCACTATTCGATGGGCGGTCGCGTGCCGCCCGCCGCAGCCCCGGGCAGCGCCCCGGGACCGATGCCGCAGTCGCTGCGCGAGCGCTTCGGCGCGCTGCGCAACCTCCCGCCGTTCCTGCGGCTCGTGTGGCAGACCAGCCGCACGCTGACGCTCGCGCAATGCGCGCTGCGGCTCGCGCGTGCCGTGCTCCCCGTGGCGTCTCTCTACGTCGGCAAGCTGATCATCGACGAGGTCGTCGCGCTCACGCAGACTCCTGGCACGCCCGAATCTGCAGGCGAGTGGCTCGCGCGCGGTCTCCTCGATCGGATCCTGTGGCTGCTCGCTCTCGAATTCGCGCTCGCGGTCCTATCGGACGTGCTCGGACGCACCGTGTCGTTCCTCGACTCGCTGCTCTCCGAGCAGATCACGAACACGACGAGCCTGCGCGTGATGGAGCACGCGGCATCGCTCGATCTCGAGGACTTCGAGGACAGCGAGCTGCAGGACCGCCTAGAGCGCGCGCGCAGGCAGGCCGCAGGCGGGATGTCGCTGATCGGACAACTCTTCAGCCAGGCGCAGGACGTCGTGACGATCGTCACGTTCGCCGCCGGCCTCGTCGCCTATGCGCCGTGGCTCATCGCATTGCTCGCGATCGCGCTCGTCCCCGCGTTCGTCGGCGAGGCGCATTTCAACGCGCTCTCCTATGCGCTCAACTACAGACGAACGCCCGAGCGCCGCCAGATCGACTACGTTCGCCAGACCGGCGCGAGCGCCGAGACTGCGAAAGAGGTGAAGATCTTCGGACTGAACGCGTTTCTGATCGCGCGCTATCGCGAGCTCGCGGAGAGCTTCTACGCGGCAAACCGGAAGCTCGCGCGGCAGCGCGCGACCGTCGGCAGCGTGCTGACCGCGATCGGCACGATTGCCTATTACATCGCCTACGCGTACATCGTCTGGCGCACGCTGCGCCACGACTTCACGATCGGCGATCTCACGTTTCTCGCCGGCTCGTTCCGCCGGCTGCGCACGCTGCTCGAGAGCCTGCTGATGGGGTTCTCGCAGATCGCCGGGCAGGCGCTCTATCTCGACGATCTGTTCTCGTTCTTCGAGATCAAGCCGGAGATCGTGTCGCCGATCGATCCGCGCCCGTTCCCCCTGCCGGTCCGCAAGGGCTTCGAGTTCGAAGACGTGGGCTTCCGCTACCCCGGCGCCGAGCGCTGGGCGGTGCGCCATCTGAGCTTCTCGCTGGCGGCCGGCGAAGTGCTCGCCCTGGTCGGCGAGAACGGCGCCGGCAAGACGACGCTCGTGAAGCTGATCGCGCGCCTCTACGACCCCGACGAGGGCCGGATCCTGCTCGACGGTCACGACCTGCGCGAGTACGACCTCTCGGCGCTTCGCGGGAACATCGGCGTCATCTTCCAGGATTTCGTCCGCTACCACCTGACCGCTGCGGAGAACATCGCGGTCGGTCGAATCGACGCGCGGAACGATCACCAGCGAATCGTCGCCGCCGCGGAGCGCAGCCTCGCCGACGGCGTGATCGCGAAGCTGCCGCTCGGTTACGATCAGGTGATCGGCAAGCGCTTTCGCACCGGCATCGACCTGTCGGGCGGCGAATGGCAGAAGATCGCGATCGCGCGCGCCTACATGCGCGACGCGCAGGTGCTGATCCTCGACGAGCCCACCGCGGCGCTCGACGCGCGCGCGGAGTTCGAAGTGTTCCAGCGATTCAAGGAGCTTTCTCGCGGCAAGACGGCGGTGCTCATCTCGCACCGGTTCTCGAGCGTGCGGATGGCGGACCGCATCGTCGTGCTCGCCGACGGCAGCGTCGAGGCGGTCGGCACGCACGACGAGCTGATCACGCAGGGCGGGCGCTACGCCGAGCTGTTCGAGCTGCAGGCGGCGGGCTACCGGTAGCTACTGGTCGGCCTTCATGTTCGCCTTCTTTGCGAGCTTGCCGAGGCGATCGCGCTCCTTCGTGATGAAGGTGACGAAGTTCGCCGTCGTCCCCGGCTCGGGCTCGATTCCCGACGGCAGCATCTTGTCGCGGAAGTCGGCCGACTTGACGGCCGCTTCGAGCTCCTTGCTCATCCGCTCGACGATCGCCGGCGGCGTGCCCTTCGGTGCGAAGAGTCCCGCCCAGTGGCCGATCTCGACGCCGGCGAATCCCTGCTCCTTCGCCGTGGAAAGCTGGTCATAGGCGGTGATCCGCTTCGTATAAGTCGTCGCGATCGCCTTCAGCTTGCCGCCCTTTACCTGCGGCACCACGATGATGCTTGCCTCGGAAGTCGCCGACACGTTGTTCGCGATCACCGCTGTCATCCCTTCGGCGCCGCTCTTGTACGGAACGATGTTGATCGCGACGCCGGCTTCGCGAAGCATTTCCGCGACGAAGTGCGGCGTGCTTCCCCCGCCCGCGGTCGCCCAGTTGACGCCGCCAGGCTGCGTCTTCGACCACGCGACGAGCTCCTTCAGGTTCGAGACCGGAACGCTCGAATTGACGACGATCACCGACGGGGCAACCGCGATCATCCCGACCGGCACGAGATCGCTGTCCGCGTAGGGCATGTCCGTGCGGAGCATGCTGTTCGTCACGACGCCGGCCGCGCCGATCAGCCACGTGTAGCCGTCGGGCTTCGCCTTCGCGACCAAGTCGGCGCCGATGACCGCACCGGCCCCGGGCTTGTTGTCGATGATGACGGGCTGGCCGAGCCGCTTGGAAACGGCTTCAGCGGCGGCGCGTGCGATCAGATCGTTCGCACCTCCGGGTCCGAACGGCACGACCCACTTGATCGCGTGATCGGGCCAATCGGCGCCCGCAGCGGCGGAGATGGCGACGGCCGCGAATCCCATCAGCGCGGCGCCGAGTGAGAGCAGGTAGCGGCGGGCAAACATTTCGGCTCCTCCCGGACTCCTGTCGATCGGCGCGCGGCGCCGCCCTCGCGTCAACGCGCGATCGACCTGGCCCTCTTCAATCGTCGCGCGTCAGAATGCCCGCCAGCGTGCCGGGCGTGCCCATCAGGTAGAGCGTATACGTCCGCCCTGCTCCCGCGGTGAGATCGACGTTCGACAGGCTCAGCACGGGTGTTGTCGTGCCCGCGAGATCGAAGTTGATCGTGTACGTGTCCGCGGGAAGCTCGAAGTAGGTCGACGCCGCATTGGTGGCGAGATTCGACACCTTGGTCGCGAAATTGACCAGCACGTCGACCGCGCCCAGCCCGGGAGCGACATTGATCACGCGCATCCGTGCGTTGCCGACGCTGCCGGGAATGTTGTTGTCGGTGAACACGAACGCCGTCTGCGCACCTGGAAGGCCGGTGACGACGATCGACGTATCGGTCGCCGGGCCGAACGGCGGCTGCACGGATGCGATCACGGCACCCGGCGTCGCCGAGGCTTCGATCGTGACGGTCTTCGTGCCCGAGGTCTGGAGTCCGTAGCTGGTGATTCCCTGGTACGGAACGTTGGAGAAAGCAACGGTGCCGTTCACCCGCGCGTTGATCGTCCCCGTGAGCGGTGCCGCGTGCGCAAGCTTGAACTCCGCGAGCGAGCTGTTAGCGAGAGCGCCGTTGCCGGCCGTGTCCATGGTGAGCAGCGCTGCGTTGACGAGCGTGCCGCTGCCGGTCGAGTACGCGACGAACGCGTACGTGATGCCGGTGCCGAACGTCAGCGTACCGGCGTCGTAGATGACCTGCTTGCTGTTGTGCAGCGTGAAGCGGACCTGGTACGTTCCGACGGGGATCACGGCGAACGTCGACGTCGCGCCGATCGCCACGTTGCTGATGTTCGGCGACACGCCGTCGAGCGACACGCCGGCCACGGTGAAGTAAACGTCGAGCCCGGTGCTGCCGACCGCAGCGTTGCTGACGCGTACGCCGAACTGCCCGGTGTTGAGCGGCGCCTGCGAATCGAGGACGACCAGCGTGAGCGGCGTCGATGCCGTGCCGTAGAGCACATACGTGTACTGGGCGTTGCCGGCGAGGCTCACCGTCGTGTCGACGATCGGCGACGCGTTGCCCGCCGCGACGACCTTCAGCTCCACCGCCCCGTTCTGGACCTGCGTGTACGTCGTGAGCCCTTGGAACGGAAGCGCAGTGGCCGCCGTCGACGTGCCCACGGTCACCGTGACCGGAGCGCCGCCGTAGACGGCGTTGAAGACGCGCATCATCGTCGTTCCGCCGCCACCGCCTCCGCTGCCGCAGCTCGCGACGAAAACCGCGACGATGACGAGCAGAGCGAGCCGCGCGACGCGGCCGGCGAACCGCCCGACGCCTCGAGTATCAGGATAGGTGTTCATCGTTTTCCTGGAAGTCGGTGGTGATGAAAGGAGAGATCGAAGAGCTGACGGCTAAGGCCTAATCATCGCGCGTGAGGATCGCCGTGTATTGTCCTGCCGTTCCCACGAGGTACATCGAATACGTTCGACCCGCCGTCACCGCGACCGGCATGCTGAGGAGATCGGTCGTCGTTCCGGCGATGACGAACGTGATCGTGTAGGTGTCCTCGAGCTCCTCGGCATAGGTCGTCGCGCTGGCGTTCGGGACGCCGGTGAACGCCTTCGCGAAGTTCACGAGGATATCGACGGGACCGATGTCCGAGCCGGCATTGACGAAGCGGATGCGCGCCCGGCCGACCGGAGGCGGCAGGTTCGTGTCGCTCAACGCGAATGCCGTTTGCGCGCCGGGAAGTCCCATGAGCACGACCGACGTGTCGGTGGCCGCGACGAAGGACGGCTGCGCGGTCGCGATGACCGCACCGGGAACGCCTGCCGTTTCGATCGTCACCGCGTGCGGGCCCGCGGCAACGTTGGTGTAGATCGACGCGCTCTGGTAAGGCACGTTGGCAAACGTGACGAGGCCGTCGGTGAAAGCGTTCACGGGACCGGTGCCCGGAGCGCCGTGCACGAGCTTCAGTTGCGCGAGCAGGCTGTCGACGATCGAGCTCGTTCCCGTCGAGTCGACGACGAACAGCGCGCCGTTGACGAGCGCGCCGCTGCCGCGCGAATAGCCGGCGAGCTGGTAGATGGACCCCGCGTTGAACGTGATCGGCCCCGCGTCGTAGATCACCTCCTTGCTGCCCGGCAGCGTGAAGCGAACCTGCAACGTCCCGGCGTTGATCGAGTTGTAGGTCGTCGTCGTCCCGTACGTTATGTTGCTGAAGGTCGGCGACATGCTGTCGAGAAGCTCGCCTGGCGTGCCGACGTAGACGTCGAATGCAGCACTCGTGATCGCCGCGTTGACGGCACGAAAGAAGAAGGTCCCTGCGGCAGGCGGCGCGTTCTGAACGAGCTGGTCGATGAGGATCAGCACGGAGGGCGCCGAGGTCGTCCCGGAGACGATGTACGTGTACTTCGCGCCGTCGAGGATCGGCGTCGTCTGGTCGTAGATCGTCGCGGTGCCGCCGGATAGAAGCACCTTCACTTCTCGGTTGCCGGCGTCGACGCTCTGGTACGTGGTGACGCCCTCGAACGGAAGGTTGCTGACGATCGGCTCGGTGAAGACGATTACGTCGATCGGACCGCCATCCAGCAGCGCATTGAAGACGCGGACGCTCGCGGGGAGCGTGCCGAAGAGCGTGCCGCCACTACCGCACGAAGCGAGCAGAACGGCGGCGAGCGCATACGCCAGAACGCCTCGTATGGCGGCAAGGGTGTGCGCGAGGCGCGTGAGACTCATGGATGAAAAAGCGCC
>DASSGI010000224.1:0-2173 GCA_035857655.1 Casimicrobiaceae bacterium
ATGTTCTCGCCGAGGAAGAAGCGATCGATGACGCGGCGGGTGCCTGAGCCGGCTTCGAACGCGACGAACGGCTCGCCGGCGAGATCCTGCGGCGCGATCTTCTTGCGCTTCGCAAGTGGATGCCCCGGCATCGTCACCAGCAACAACTCTTCGCGCAGCACTGGCATCGTCACGAGATCGGCTTCCTCGACGGGGAGCGTCAGCAGGCCCGCGTCGACATGGCCGGCGCGGATTTCCTGGACCGACCGTCCGGCCGTCGCCACCATCATCTTTACGTCGAGCTTCGGATGCGATCGACGGAGCTGCTTCACGAGCGTCGGAAAGATGTAGAGACAGACGGTCATGCCGCCGGACAGCCGCAACGTCCCGCGCATCTCGCGCGTGCGATCGGTGACGCTGGCGACCGTGTCGCGGACGTCCTGCGACACGCGCTGTCCGAGCTGGACGAGCGCCTCGGCGGCAGGCGTCATCCGTACCTTGCGGCCGACGCGGAGGAACAGCGGCTCGCCGAGCTCTTCTTCGAGCAGTGCGATCTGGCGGCTGATGGCGGATTGCGAGACGTGCAGCTTGCGGCCGCACGCGGTGAACGAACCTGTTTCAGCGATCGCCTGCAGGATCTCAAGTTGGCGCAGGTCCATCCACTTTCCTGAAGCTGACGCGGTGTGCTTCGGGTCCGAAGAACGTCGTCAACGCGACGCCGAGCATCACCGTGAGCGCGACGCCGGCCATGGCCTTGCCGTAACTGAAATGCTCGCCCAGCGTCGCCTCGAGCGCGGGGATGCCGGCCGTGAAGGCCGCGCCAAGCTGATAGGCGAGGCCGGGGAAGAAGCCGCGGTATTGCGCGGGCGCCAGTTCGTTGATGTGGGCTGGAATCACACCCCAACATCCCTGCACGAAGAACTGAATGAGGAAGCCGCCGACGGCGATGAGCGCGGTGCTCGGCGCCGCGACCCACAACGGCACGACGAGCATGCCGAACAACGCGGAGGTAATCATCGCGCGCCGTCGTCCCGCGCGATCGGAGTACCAGCCGAATGCGAGTCCACCGAGAATGGCCCCGACGTTGGTGATCATCGTCAGCTTCGACGTATCCGTCGGCGAATACAGCCGCTCGTGCTGCAAGAACGTCGGATACATGTCCTGCGTGCCGTGCGACATGAACGTCATCATCGTCATCAGCAGGACGAGGTACAGAAACCGTGGCCAGTGTTTCCAGATCCCAGTGCGATACGTCTGCCAGTCCACACGGTGCTCGTGCCACGCATCGGATTCCTTGACCCGAGCGCGAATGAACAGCGACAGCAGCGCAGGAGCGCCGCCGAGGAAGAACATCACGCGCCACGCGTACTCGGGATAGGCGGCGTGGACGGGCACGTAGATGACGCCGTAGGCCAGGGCCGCGAGCAGATTACCGAGCGCATAGCCTTCCTGCAGGAGCCCCGACAACAGGCCGCGCAGCCGCGGCGACGCCGACTCGAGCGCGAGCGACGCGCCGACGCCCCACTCGCCGCCCATGCCGATGCCGAAGAGCAAGCGGAGCGCGACGAATGTGCCGTAATTCGGTGCGAGACCGCACAGCACCGAGATGAACGCATAAAAGATGACGTTCAACATCAGCGGGAGCCGACGTCCGTAGCGGTCGGCGATGAGGCCGAACACCAGCGCGCCGATGGGGCGCGTGATGAGCGCAAGGCCGACGGTCGCAGCGATGACCGCGCGGGGTTTGCCGAACGCCGTCGCGATGTCCTGAACGACGAACGTCAGCACGAAGAAGTCGAAGGCGTCGAGCGTCCAGCCGAGGAATCCGGCGAGGACGGCGTTGCGCTGGTTCGCGCGTTCGGCGGCGTTGATGTGTCGCGAATTATACTGCCCGGATGACCGACACTCCCGCGTCGCGATCGCGTCAGCCCGTCCACAAGATGTACGGGGGCGCGGATCTGTTCGCGCCGGACACCACCGCGAAGCTCGGCGCGATTGCGCTCAGGACGCTGCGGGAACATGCGCCGGATGCCGACACGCTCGCCTCCGCGCTCGGATTCAGTCGCGACCTTTCCGATCGAATCTATCCCCGCGTCGTCGCGAAGCTCGAGCGTGAGCCAGTCGAAGACTATCGCCTCGACTTCGAAGACGGCTTCGGCAACCGGCCGGACGACGAGGAAGACGCCGTCGCGAA